>NZ_NWQG01000097.1:0-30714 GCF_002529485.1 Mesorhizobium sanjuanii | reverse complement strand
TTCGTATGGGGTACAATCCGAAACGGGTTGGGAGGCCGTCGGCAAGATTTCGAACAGGCGCTTCCGATTATCCGGGAACACCTAAGTCGGATTGCTAACACGCCTGCCCCCAAAGAAAGAAAGGGCCGGCATGAGCAGATTCACATCAATCATGCTGTCGCCACGCTATCCAGGATGTGGTCTGAGATTGGCGGTAAAGCAATCGATCGGAATCCGGATGTCGTGGGGAAAGGTGCGGCAATGGAGTTCGTCCAACTTGGCCCGCGCTTTGTCCTTGATATGATGGCATCCATTGATCCCAGCGTCGAACTCAAGCACGTCAGATCGGCTCTCCGACGAGTACCCGTCAAGGCCAAAGGTCCTACAGAAAATATGCCAACCTCAGGCGAAATTCTGTAGGAAGGTTTCCTCGACTGCCGCTACATCCGGTGTCATCCATCCGCCGCCGACTGAAGGAGCGGACGTGATGAAGGATTTGGACAACAAGGGTTACTTGCGCCTGGGCGATGTGATTGGGCCTGGCGGGCTCCTCCCTATCGGGCGGTCGAACTGGTACGCGCGCATTGCTCAAAAGCGTGCCCCGCACCCTGTGAAATGCGGGCGTATCAGCTTGTGGAAGGTGCAGGACATCGAGCGCCTGCTCCGTGATCCGGATGGCTATTCGGAAGCTGTCGACGACGGGGCCTCCAAGTGACCGTCGTATTGTATCCCCGACGCCCGAAAAAGTTAGACCCGAAACCCTATTTCGGTCCGACCGAAATAGCGGCCTCTCTTCCCGAGCAGATTGCATCGGCTGGTGAAGGAACTCCCTTGGCTGGGCCCCCTGTCTCATCGGCGCTCTATCAGGCGCTTTCCGACTGTCGCAGCAAAAGCGCGTCGCAACTCCTTCTGCCGTCGTGGAAGGCAAAGGTTGGCTCTTTCGTGCCGCCTTATCGGCTCTATAGCGAGATGGTTTCTGGAGGGGTTGCCGCTGTTCGCCACGTGCTCGATGACGACTATTTCAAACACCGGAAACGTTTGCCTTCCGTCAAAAAAATCGCGCTAATTGCAATTGCCTTCTTTCTTCGGCCGGCGCCTGAGGAACAGTCGGCATGCAGCGATTACGCGTGCGTCCTCGAACACGCGTACGCCCAGCATGTTGCGCATGATGAACTGGCAGAATGGCTTCTGAGGACGGGATTCAATGCCTGCAAGGAAGCCGTGCGCGCGAAACGGATGTCGGAAAAGCTCGCTCGCACTAGTCCGCCTCACGTTGAAGCGCTGCCTGGGTCGGTGGAAGCCGTGCCCGAGCTGTCTAGCCTCGAGGTAACCAGCCACGACACCGAAAGAGGGGTCGAACATGCGGTAAAGTTTCAGTGCCCGTTGGGGCTTATCGAGTTGATCGCGCCTAAGTCCAATGCAGCGCGGCTGCCCGAGTTGCTCCGGCAACTTGCCGACCATCTTGAAAGGACCGCCAGCCAGAACGGAGAATATGATGCGTAATTTTCAAGACCATTCCGAAAAGGGATCGATCGCTGACGCGAAGGTGCTTCGCCGGTTCAAGGTGCAGAAACTTGCAACGCCCGAAGAACTGTCTCGCCTCCATGTTCGGCGACTTGCCAGGTTGGCAAACAATGGTGTCGACGAGACCCTCTGGCAGCATTTGAAGCAGTGTGACGGATTGGGTTGCTGGAACACGTCGTGCAGCGCGGCCTGTGTTTTCGGGGAACGTCGCGAGATCAACCGGCTTAATCGTCAGGCTGCGATTGTGCATCGGTCGGATCAACGGCCCAAATACTTTGCGACCATCATTGATCCGCACTATTTCAGGCCGCCTGGTGAGCTGTCTGGGTTTTCGATCAACGGGTTTTTTCAGGGGATTCGCCGGCGGCTGCGAGGAGCCCCGGATCAATGGAAAAGTGCGCGGATCGCCGGCGGCGTCCACATTGCGTACGACCGGGACGAGGACGGTCTCGAATTTTGGTCGCCCCACGCCCACCTGACGATTTCGGTGGAAGCGACCAAGAAAGAAGTTCGTCAGGTCCTGATGCCGCGGCGTGTTCCCCCGCCGGAACTGGTCGGTGCAAAATTTGCTCCTGTTACCGTTAAGGCGGTTACCAACTTGGCCAACGCGATCGCTTATGCGACGAAGGTCGAGGTCGATGCCCGTGGTGCCGTAGTCGATGGCCGGGGAAACGTGGACCGCAAATGGTTCAGCATACCTGTGGCCGCGAGGGTTGAGCATGACCTCTGGCTGCTGAACATGAAGCCCCGCGATCGTACTTTTTTAAGCGGAATGAAGGTGGGTAGAGGGGGAGTATCGACAAGAAATAGAGGCTGATTTTGATCTGTTCACGCGAAGGGAAGTTGATGCGTTCACGGTCTTGGAAGAGAGATGAGGGCCGCTAATGCATTATATAATACCCACAACACACCAACTACCCCCACGCAGCTACCTACAACGCCATCCTCCACTTCAACATGGGTAAACACCCCTATTTGATATGTTCACTGCACAGGCAACGTATCGACCTATGCCAGCCATCCACACCCGGCCCTGGATAGGGGTGCATAACTGATAGGCCCGCCTTCGTGTGACGAGCCTTTCAGAACCAACAGCCTGACTATCAACAACCGAGCTTACCACAGCTGGAACACATGTTCCTGGCCGGTAAAGGGCTTTGCCTAACGACAACCAAACGAAGGAGAAAACACATGACCGATAAGACTGAAAAGGTGCGCGTTCTTAAGACACAAGCCGCTTTGCTCAGCTGGCTGCAGAGCTTGCCCTACAGGCCCAAATCAGAAAGCTTGAAAATCGTGAGGCCACAGAAAAAGAAAGATGACGCGGGATCGCCGGACCTGCTTTTGCCTAGTCAACCGGACAAGAAGTACATCGAAAGGGCCATCGAACTCTTCAAGATCACGCCGAAGCCTGGGGAGGGTTATGTCGTTGAGTCCACGCCAAAGCTTGCACAGGAGTTTGGTGTTCGCTTCAAGCTGAGGATTGCGGGGCCGCCGCACATAAACAACTCGACGTAGGCTTTTGGTGACGCTGGCCAAAGGCGCAGCATCGATGCCCTGTCGCACGCCGCAATGACGCTCGTCGCGCTATCGGCTGCTGGCGGTGCTTGTATGACGCGCCAAACGCGTTGTCGATTGTATTTGAAATGCTATCGCCGCCGGTCGGCGATGGTCAAGCGCTCAAACCCTGCGGCACTCATGCTCGCCTAACTGCCCCGGCGTGATTGACCGATGTGAACGGTTTCAGGGCATCTTCATCACAGCAGAACAGCCTCACCGCAGGCCAGACGTCGCCCCCTTCTCGGGGATGCGGCCGGTAAAGGGGCTTTGCATACTACAACCAACCAAGGAGACAAAAATGACTGCTACCAATGACACTGTGCGCCAGATCACCGACCCCCACTTGTTACTCGATTGGAGTATGGACTTAGCAATCAAAGCCAAGCCGCAGATGCCAATGACACAAGCCTTCATCGATTTGCTCAAACAGCAGGCCGCATCGATACACGAGTACGGACATCTGCCGGTTCCGAAGGCGAACAATAAGTTCCTTGCCGAAACGCTTTTCGAGTTGGCAAGTCCTAGCGAGAATGTACAGGCGGGTGTTCGTCTCATCGGACTCATGATGAACTTCCTCCACAACCAGATCGCTTTGCGGAAGCCGACAGAATTTTACCTCGTGATGATCCAAGTAGCCATGGCTGCTAACCTAGGGAAGGACATGCAAATAGGAATCGATGACCACCATTTGGTTTTCCTCTCATCTCCTAAGCTCACCCGAAAACATGGCGTGAACGTCGAAGTCATCATTCGTCATGAGTGGAAAGGGGCAAGAATCGGCAACCCCAAACAGGCCGGAAACGATCCCGCACTCTTCCATGCGGTTCATGTCGATTGCTGCCCTTTCCAAGAAGATGTTGGCGGATTTGGAGGCCGCGACGGCTCGCGGATCTGTGTCTTTACACTGACACTTGGAGGTTGAACCCCTGAATCTGACCGGGGCGCGAAGACGGCCCCTGACCGGCTCCCCCGCTGTCAGGAAACACAACGCTGGAACGCGGTGGGTCAGGCGAAAGCGGGGATAGGCCGCAAGGTTATACGGCCCGACGCCATTTCCAGCGTCCTGCAAAATATCAGTCTACTAGAGAGCCCGAGCATGGCCAACCCGGATCGAAGATTCCGGGCGCGTAAAGGGTTTTTCTAACAGCATCCTAGGGAGTAGCACATGAACCACCTTAAGCGCCAAGTGCAAACACTCGAAACGCAAGAAGCCGTCTTCCAATGGCTGGGCGAAAAACTGAAGACCAAGAAATCTGTATACAGCCTGCCGGTTAAAATCATCGAGCTGTTCAACGACATGATCGATCAACTTGGGAGCACGGGGTGGTGGGTTTTCGATGGCTCTTCCGAGCAATTTGAAGATCGATTCTCGGACGCCTTCGACGAAGATCGGTGGGTACCGTGTAGCATGCAGGTTATGGACTTTGTTTGGGACGTAGCTTTCCAAATTTGCGACAAGCCCAGCCCGAATGAGCTCAGGACGCACTGCTTCCGTGCAGCTACGGCTCTCTTGAGACATGTGCCGGAGGGCACTGACGTGTTTTCCTGCGAGGAAGAAGCCAACAGCTTCCGCCTTCTGACCGGAGAATGCTTCGCGCACCGCAATCGCGTCAGGTTCAATCTGGTTATCGGTGCGCGCGAATAAACGACGGTGCCCGTAGAGGCTAACCCGCACCTAAATCGATCGGCAATGTCCCAAACGCGGAGCAGGAATCGGGCGCGCCAACGGCGATGGCCGCTCTGCCGTCGGGCACCATGGGGCCTGTACGGCCCGCTAATGCCTATGCGATGTTGCAAATGCCCTCGGCGCCAGGCCGGCGATGGTCAAGCGCCTTCAACCGACCGGTGCGGGCGGGCTCGCTTAACTGCGGCGTGATTGATCGATAGGCCCGGTTTCATGGCGTCGAGCCGATCACGGCAGAACAGCCTCACCGCAGAGCCAGCTTCACCTATCCGGACTCGAGGATGCAGCCGGTAGAGGGCTTTGCCTATGACAATTCATCAAGGAGATACCCTATGACCAAGAACACCGAGGACGTACGCTTGATCCAAGATCCCCGCCACCTCCTCGACTGGGTTATCGAGCAGGCAATCCCTATCGAACCCCAATTGTCGGTGACGAAATCGCTGATCGAAATTGTGCGCAAGGAGGTGCGGGACTGCGGACATTGTTACCAGCAAGCGATGAAGCTGGAATACAATACTGAAACTGCTGGATCAGCTTAGTGGTCCCGGCGAACTGATCTTGGCGAACGGCCCCCTGATTACGTCGAGATCAAGCACGGGGAACGCACCTACGCTCAGGTAACGGGTTTGTATGGAGGTTAAAGGCGGCGGCGTCAGCATTCGTTTGTTGCGGGTTGGTGCGGAAAGAACCTGCGGACGCTGCGCTCGACGCGCCACGATCCGAAGACAGCTGATTTGTTCGCACCAGCCGGAACGATATCCGCCTTGACGACGGCTATTAGTCATCGTGTAGCAACCCATGCGATGAGGTCGCCGCATGGGTCATAACCGGATTTCAGGAGCTGTCTGGCGAAGGGCATTCGCTGTTGTCCGGCCGGCCCTCCAGCTAGCCGACCCTTTGTTTCTGGATGACAGCCGATCAATGCTTGTCGAGCTCGGCGTGACGAGGGCGGTGGCCGTACGAGATAACCGGGCTCTGTTCGACTGGTTGCTGGGAGTCGTTCAGTACCAAGGCATGTCGGATGCCAATGTGGATGCTTACAACGCTAACAACGGCCACGTCGGTTGGGCTGAGATCGCGTCGGCAGTTGCTGCCGGTCCGACCTGCATGAAGCTCGACAGCTACTGGGCCTTCGATGGTTGCGGCTATCGAAAGACTGCGCAAACGTGTGCTGAGCCCGGCCTGACGTCATCGTGCTCCTTGCCAAGGCTTCCGCTTAGAAACGGACGCCTCAGCCAAGCCGCCTTCAGCCTGTTCCTATTCATGCGAGATGTGTGTGGCGGTGATTTGGTCGGCTGGATCGACGGGCGGCTTGAGCAGGCGGCCACGGCTCAACGCGCCGACCGACGCGCAGCAGGAGGCAGGCCGTCCTGCAGCCTCTTGCTCATGTGCACGGCGTATCGAGCAAGGTCCTCTCGATGGCGCTGTCGGACCTCCTGCTGGTTGCTGACCCCGGCCGCGAGCGATGGGTAACAACCGGCGCCAGCATGGTCGTGATAGATACCCTCGTCCACAACTTCCTTCACCGCACCGCTTGCCTCCGCCGCTTCGATGCAGAGCACTCGTATGGTCCGCGCTGCTATGGGCCTGGAGGTTCCGCTGACGTCATTGCCGGTATCGCAGAGCGCTTCGATGCGCGAACAATCAATCCAGCCTTTCCTGCCTGCTTTCCGCGGCTCGTTGAACACGCGATATGGCGCTTCTGCGCCGCTGGTCGCTTCAACATCTGCAACGGCAACCGTCGACGATCGTGGTGGATGCCAGGATCGCTTTTGCCCAGCGTTCTGCGAATGTGAACGCGTGGCTTCTGCGCCCCCAGTTGATGGAAAGCGACAGAAAAGCTAAGGCCGGAAAAGCTATAAGATATTGATTTTATTAATTAATCTTGACATTCGCTCATTGGATCGCTATACTGTGCCTTGTTCGGATGGCCGGCTTTTGCCATCGAAACGGCCAAAAGGTGAGTTTTGCGCTATTTCGTGACAGGGCTTCGGCCCCGGTGTTTATCGCCAGCGGCTTCGCGCCGACACCACCGAAAACATCATCTGAAAAATTCAACCATGAGGCCCCAATTCGGGCCTCTTTTCATTTGGAGATATGAATGACCAATACCGCAGTATCCGCCGCACCGCCGACCACCTTGCCAGCCTTAATAGTTTTGGGCCTCGATGACGGTGGCAAGGCTCATGCCTCATGGTTTGGCGAGGCCGAAACCGATCTTGCCGAAAAGGCGGCTGGCATGATGGGGATGGCAGCGCTTCGGGCGTCAACCGACGAGCTGCGCGATTTGGCGGGCAAGCTGCCGCAGGGCCGGGTGTTTTCCAGCGGCAAGGCGTTCGTGCCGTTCGTGAAGGCGACGATGTTCGATAAGATCGCCGAGCACCTGCCTAGGTCCTACGTGTGGCCTATCAGACCCGTCAAGCCCGCCACCAATGATCGACTGCCGACCGGCAAGACGAAGAAAGCATCGGGTACCGGCGCGCCAGAGAGCGGCCCAAGGCGGCCCGAGGCATTGCGGCCGACCGACTGGGATAAGATTGAGCCGGGTAGTCTCGTGCTCGCCACTGAGGGCACTTACCAAGGTTGGTTCGAAGCGCAGGTGGTGAAGATCAGCCCTGAGGGCGTCTACACCCTGCGCTGGCGTGACTGGCTCGACGTGCCGGTGTTCACGCGAAGGCTGATCCACATCGCCCTGCTTCATCCCGAGCATACCGACTAACGCCTTCCAGGCCTTGGGCGTGTGGCCGAACGCTACCGCCCAACAAAACCCTCCCAAACAACTACAGGCATGAACGCGGTCGTGGCAGCGGCCAAGACGAGAAAGATTCGCACATGGGATTGGAATGCAGTTTTGACGAGACTTGCGCGCTCGGCAATCGGCAGCAGCGCATCGCACAGCTGAACGATTGCCTGCGCAAAACGGCACAGGGCGGAAGTATCGTGATGACTGCCGGGGTCTCTGCGCTGGGCGCCCCGGCCGCTGGCAGCCCGAAGGCGCGCAAAGTTCTCCCCGACCATGACGGCACCCATCGAGGTCCGGTGAGCGAGGCCGACCTCAACGTGATGCTCGCCAATCGGCTCATCGATGCAAGCACCAGAGTGTGGACGGGAAGCTTCGGCCAACACTGGAAGCATGCCCACGAAAGCCAGCTGCAGATTGCCGCAGCCGAACACGCCACCGCCGTTGCCGCCGGTCAGCAGGCCACAAGCACAAGCCGCTGCCCCGGTGTCCGCGCCACCTCCTGTTAAGAGTCAGGCAACGCTCGCCCGACCGGGACCGTGACGGAGAAATGGGCAATGTGGCTTGCCTGCTCACCGCTGATCTTCCTTGCAGTTGATGTCGCTTTTGTTTCCGCCGGAGTTGATCCTTATGGAGATAACCCTCAAGCCGGTGGGATTCGATCTGGTCAGGCATCGCTACCATCTGGCTGGCCTACAAAGATGCCAAGGCGATCAACGCTTCTGGCTGCAACCCGCAACGCCGTTGGCTGCTGCCTTTCATCCTCCTGATGCCCGTCGGCTATTTCCTTCGTCGATGGTATATCGCTGCTGCGCCGCTGACGCCGCTGTGGATATGGTTGGTGAGCGCCGCCGTTTACGTGATGGGTGCTGGGGCGCTGTCGGCACAATGAGATCGATGCGACCATCAATGGGGTGGCGACTCTGGGGTCGCTGGCGCCCTTCGGTCTCTTTTCAACTTCTGCCTATGGCGCCGATGACAGCCTGGATGCTGGCTACGCCCTAATCGGAACTTTTCTACTTTTCGCAGCGATAATCTATGAGCTGCCTGCGATTATCGCATTCGCAAGAGGTCACCCAAACCGATGGCTGATTTTGGTTCGCTGCACGGCGCTCGCCGGAACCGGAATTGTGTGGCTCGGCTGCCTGATCTGGGCATTCAAGGCGCTCCATCTCGCCGATGATCCAAGCGGATGGCGGAGAGTCCGGTTTGAATCTTGTTGTCAACGACGTTCAGCGGGTGCGGCTGGAGGATTCACCGACGTACACACCTCCGGCTACATCGCCACCAACGTACCACGACCCCATTGAGAAGCTGGAAAGACTGAAGAAGCTTCTGGATGACGGCGTCATCGACAGTGAGCAGTTTCAACGGATGCGTGACCTGATAGCGGGCGGCTGATGGGGGCAAGGGTGCCCCCATTGGCCTCGCCTCGCCGTAAATTGAGCGCTGCCGAAAATGACGAAGGGCGCGCAGCCTCGATAGCTGTTTTTTGGGCCATACAGGGGCCGCCAGCGCGCGCCTGCCCCTCAAGCGGCCAACCCCCGGTCGACCGGGGCCTTGATTGGCCCAAAAAAGCGCCTATGGGGCCTGCGCCACGCTTGCTTTCGGCACCCGGTTGGTCACGCGGCCGAAGCTCGTCATTCGGCAGCACGGACATTTGGCCTTAACGGTGATCGCCTGCCGCGAATTCGGAGAGCCCGAAATGCCGGGTGCGGATGCTCTATACTAATTGTCAAAAATTACATTCGAAAGATATCCATTTGCGATGGCATCGGGCCAACTCGAGTGCGATCCAGCAAGTGCACTGTTCGAAACTGTCACCGTGCCCAAGACGGAAACACCAGATGTGTACTTTTCCTCTGCCAAATTGCTCTGATTAAGGAATGTCCACTTAATATCTGAATTGATCTGGACAGTATCCATAAAATACTCCTCGGTTACATCTATCCTATCAAAAAGTAGGCTACCATTGGCGTTGACGGTTTGTAAGTAAAGACCAAAATCCTTACTGGCAGCGATTCGGATATCACCTTCTATTACGCTATCGGAAATAGAAAGATCCAACCCGCTCGTATTGTCAACCGTTATGTTGCCGAATATCACGCAGCTAGATAAGACAATGTGAAGGCGGTTTGCGGAGAGTTTCTGAAAGCTAAGGTCACCGATAACCACGCAGTTCCGAACGCGAAACCAAGTTTCCATTAGCAACGCAGTATCTCGAAAGGCGAAAGCGCCATCCACTATGACATCCTTCGCCTCAAACACGCGTGGGAGCTCAACATTTGTCAGCAGTATTGAACTCGGAATGCGCGGAAGAGGTTTCGCATTGGCTAACGTTTGATCGTTGCAAGCGTTGTTAACTTTGAACGGTTGACCAAACACGTCGCAGTACGACGAAAAAAACGACGTGTCATATATCGTCGTAGCCAAACCGTCGAAGAACACATTATCGTTCCGGGGTAGTATGGCGGCCGTCGAGATCGCCAGCTCCTTGTCAGAATTCGCCATTACGGCTGGGCCGAGGGCGTTGTGTCCAATTGAGATGTCTTTCAGACGACCATTTTGGTCACGGCAGCCTGCTAGCTCCATCGGATCGGCTGCGTAGTACATGTATTTCGACCCGGCAGAATCCAGAGGGCATGCCGCAGCATTTGCGTGGAGCGTCGAAACAACAATTGCCAGGACTAGGCCCACAGATTGAATAAATAGCGATATGCTCATTCTGCCACCATACGAGGAAATCTAACGATAAGCGCGTGCCGTTTTTCTTTAAGTTTTCCAATCGGGGTTAAGCTCATCTTGCTTGATTTCATGGTGGCTCCAGCTCCAGGCTCCCACTCAAGGACGAGTTCCGCCTTTTCGAGAAGAGCATCGATTTGAGGCTTCAGGCCGTCGGCTCCCTGCGGCAAGCTGTAAGTCGGATGGACTAAACACCCACCGCCTTCGAGCATACGAGCGCTGTTTACGCCATTTCGCAAAGTTGCCGATTTACCAACGAGATTTCCAGTCTGAGCAATTTCAATCTCCGCTCCGTCGATGTCGGCACGGAGACGGACATTCGTACTTGAGGACGAATCGATATTTGCGCGAACTGTCGTCGAAAATTGCAGATCAGGTTCTGATACAGAGCCTGTTTCACCAAGTCTTTGTAGAAGGCGCAATGGAGAATAACAGGCAAACGAATAGCCTAGCGTGCTGAGGAAAGCGTGATCGACATACTCATTATTTTTGGCAGATTTGGGAGATGTCTGGAATCGTGTGGGCGAGTCTTGACTGATTGTATAGATTCCATACGGAGCTTGCTCATCGAATTCTTTACTTAGTTGTTGGAGGTCTTTTGCCCTTACCGCATTGCGATAAAGCCCAATCATTCTCTTTGTGTATTCCGTGAATGGTGGATTGAGCCCGTCGAAAGTAGTCCAAACTGACGCGCTTAATTTCGAGAGAATAATCTCATGCTGAGGGGAGGGCTCATAAAAATCGAAATACGCTTTGGACAAGATTCCACATTGGTTAGAAGCAGACGTTGGTGGCTCGACTATCTTACTCAGAGCCGCAGCGGGCATGAGCCACCCGATGTTGCGTGTGCCTCCTCCTAGCCCGCCGTCACCTATTCCAACAACTTTTCCGTGGAAGAAAACAGGGGCGCCGGAATACCCGGGCTGCAGGCCGCCCTGCACAACGATAATTTTTGTATCTAGGCTTGGAGAACCGTTTTTAAGCAGTGCTTTGGTTTCGCTATCTAGCAGGGCATTGAGAGTGTTCGAATAGATCGGAAGCTGCTTCAGGTCATGACCTTGAAGGTTAGCTGAACCGGCGGGATATCCCGCTACGATGAGGTTTCTTGTCGTGCCATCCGTTAGGTTTTCCGCCGTAGCAACTTCTAGAACTTTTACGTCCGTCTTTGGATCGCTTAGCTTAATAATTGCAAGATCATGCGTGGTGGATACTGAGCTGACCTCCGCGGACGAGTATCCAACTTCTTGCCTTTGTGGATAGAAAACTCTGATCGCGTTTGCGCCTTTCGTGCATGCGACCACATGCAATGCGGTCACGACCGTGCTTGTATCGCGCCAAACGAAACCGCTTCCTCTCGTTAAAAGATTTCCGTCGCGGACCACTTCGATTCGAACGACGGATGCCGCCAACTCCGACATTTCTTGAGGCAAAATAGTACTCTGATCCGCATGCGTTGTGATGCTTTCCGAAACGCCTAGGCAACATACAATGCTCGCGAGTGTTACGATTCGTCTGATTGGCATGATTTTTCCCACAACGTAGTGAGGAACGCTGCGACGGCTTTTTCTTGATTTGCTTCATCCAAATTGGATAGCTTCTGCCGAAACTTCATTGACCACGATGCATACTCCTTCCACGGGGAAGCATCGGATTGTCGATAGCCAGCCTCGATATCCGCACCGTAACGTGCCGGTTCGAACGCGCTACACGTTTGCTTGGATAGCGTTTTAAAGTGAATGCTGGGGGATCCGGGTTCATAGTTCCCCTTCTCAAGTCGGGCTCGTATCAAGGCCAGCGCATCCGCTGCGGTGAAACCAGCGATAACGAGATCAGATTTTTCCTGTGCGTACGGCGAGCCTTGGTACCAATTTGACTTTCGCGTATGAATTCCGGCAGCCAAGCCAATGGGAAGTGTCAAAAATAGAGCCGCAATCGAAACGTAAATCCGAGCTAAAGATTGATATGAAATTGCTGAACGGTTCTTGGACAACGTAAGGACGGCAGGAACACCTGAAAGAATAGATGTAACCACAACACCCGCGATTGGTGCATTTGACATTCCTATGAGCAGACCGATTGAGAAGCCTCCCAGCGCTCCAATTGAGATGGCTCCAATCCAAAGCAATCTCAGCATGTATCCTCAGCAAATGGTATTTGCCGCAGTGTCGAGGACGTTTTACCCGACCGGCTCTTCGGGCCAAGATTGACACCTAGGGACGGGCCTTGGCAAGCTTGAACTTCGCTGCGAGCAGCAAGATGGTCCAGACGCCAGTAAAATAGGCCGCGGCGCAGGCCGGAAACGGCGATTTTGTCCTCGCCAATGCACATCCCTGCGGTGCCTTCGCTCAAACTCATATTGCAGGCCGTTCATGTGGCACAGGATCAGGAGGTCGCCGCAGTTCGGCGATCAGCCGCAGGATCTCGGCGAACAGCATCCTCGTCACGGCGACCAGGTTGGTGATGACGAAGCCGACGCGCGGAACAAACTCGCCCGGACGCCACTCGACTTTAGCCTCGTGCGGCTGCGGTGAGTTTCGGGAGAAGACCTTGCTACAAGCTCTGATAGGGTCAGGCTGACTAGGTTATTGTCCGCTATCGCGTTTGGACGCCAGAAGATGACGGTCGGCTTCCGTGAAGAGTTTCGGGCGCCGGCAGGCGTACGAAAGTCCCCGAGGAAGGAACCCGCGGGCCACAGCCGACGGGTTCTGTTGGACTAACTGCCATCGTTTACGTCAGAGCAAACCGGAGGAGGGAAGTCGGTGTGAAATCACGGTTTCACACCGAGGACGTCCCTTGCTACTGAACGAGCCAGCCGGTGAGCACGGCACAACAGCAGGATAGGGGCAGGCGGTTAAACCCCATCCCCGGGACCCGCGGACCGTCGATCGTCAATTGACGACTGCCAATTTCGGCCTGCCTTGGTTCGTTGTTGGCTTGAAATAGGAATATTGTCCTATACCCTGGTCCTAATCGGAGGGGAAACACCCTGGACGTCACGCGTGATGACGTCCTGGAGCTTTCTCCGGCTGACAAGCCGGCGGCTGAATGATTGCGTCTGACGTGGGGTAATGACTCCAAACAGGAACTTGAACGCGGAACTGACCGGCAATGGGCCGGCCAGATAGGACCACTCGTATCCAAGAAAGAGGAAAGACCATGACGAACGAGAAACCAAACATGCTCTTCGGGGAAGCCAATGACATCACTCTGGCTCTCGACGAGACCGTCCTCAAGACCAGACTGCTGAACGACGACCTGAGGATTCGGCGCCTCGGGGGGACCATCGTCATCACCGCCGGCATAGCAGCCCTCGATCCCTCGACGATCAGGGATATCATCTCGACCATCACCATGTTCGATGGTTTCACTCCCGAGAACGATCCCTACGCGAGCACGATTGCGCGGTTATGACGGTCAGCGATATCAAGATCATCTGGAAGATCGACTACTACGACCTAACCCGCCGTTGCCATTCCTCCGACCCCTCCGACCGGAACGTCACATCGCGGGTGATGACGATCATGCGGGCCGACGAGTACTGACGCGCCCTCGCTGCCACAATCACGCGCAGGACGACCGGCCTCTACCGAAACGTTGCTCGACTCACCACCCAAAGCGACCGGGTGCAGAGCTTCTGGAAAGATCACCTGTCGGGGCTCCATCTCGACGATCCGAACCAGATACGCCTCAAGCCGCGCTTGGTGGCCATGTCGTCTTGACATTGTGGCTGATTAAACGTCGCGCCATGGTCGCCGGTGGAAAAGCCCGCTGTGTGCGGCTAAGTTAGGTCAGGGTTCAGTATCGTTATGCCGCAGCATTCTACGGGCTCAACGTCACTCCCTTTACCAGGCAAGTCGCCACGGTATCGTCCACATAGGTATAGCATTTCTTCTGTTCTCCGGCATTGTCAGTCTTAAAAGATTTCGCGGCCGAACACGCCTCCTCCACAGTTGGCTTAGTTGCCAGAACTTCCGGGTATTGTGGCCCCGCCGACTCTGCGTCCCTCACCAGGCAAGTGCCTGTGCCGATATCGCCACGAAATACCGAGTAATCGGCAATTGATTTCGCTGTTGACCCTAGGCACAAAAGAACAGTCACTAGCGGTATGCTAACGATCTTATCCATGGATAGCGTCCCTTCTTATTGCCGATATGTTTCTGCTGGTATAGTATTACATCGCCGCTCATATCTTTCAATTCACAGCGTCGCAGAGCACCTCTGGTTCTACTACTTCAGCCTCCAGAAGATTTCGACCTCTGAAGGGTCGCTGAATGCCGCGGACAGACGACAGCCTACATAAGCTTTGTCGACATGGTTTAGGCTGAAGGCTGCAGAGTTGGGGACCTTCAGCGGCTGACCAGAAGCATCCTTCCAAGTTGTCGAGGACTTTAGGTCCCCGCCCAGCACGATTGCGACGTGACCGTGCGGATCCCCCTCATCACTGCGATCACCGCCTGACCGTTCGCCGCACCTGCAACTGCATTTTGCAAGACAGATTGGTCGTTTGCCAAGCCGAGGGTCGACCAGGTGTCCGTATGAGCACGAACATAGTCTGCGATCTAGTGGCCATTCGTGTCTATTGTGAAGTCATTTACGTCGTTCAACTGCTTGAGCCCCTCAGCAACGAACCAGTTGCAGGCCACTTGATCAATCTGGCTAGCTGTTATCGCATCGCTGTCGAGCGGGCATCGCATCAGCTGGAACAGTGTGTCTCTGGTTGCCTTGGTCGGAGCTGCTTGACCAAAACGCGTTATCGGTATCCATACATCCGCCAAGCGAGGCTGCAGGCCAAAGTCCCGTCGCTAAGCATGCCAGACCGATCGTCAATCTTCGGATCTTCATCATAGTGATCTCCATCTTACGCAATTGATCGCAACGGCGTGACATTTGTGTTCCGGACGCGCATCTTACATATCACTAATATACCTGTGGATTGTGGTCAGGACGAGCCCCTCTGGAATTGAAATTTGATCAAGTATAGCGCCAAATAGCACGACGAGTGAAGGAGTTCTCCCCGGCACCACATCGCCTGGTAGACGCACGTTCTAGATTTAAAGGTTAACAGACCGCTGCGATTAGCCCGTCGACGGGTGGAGCTTGAATTGGCAAGACTAAGCGACGTCGCTGTAGTTGCCGCCGTGTTGCCCGTTGCGCACCCGTCGCGATACTGACCCGCGACCCACGTGTTGGCGAAGTCCTTGCCCAGAAAAATTGTTGGATCGACAATAATTATCTGTCGGTAATATTGCATCTTGGCATCTCATATGAGTAGCATCGGAAAATAGACGGGTTGGAAGATGCTGTTCTTCTAACATGGCCTTGGGGCGGGCGATGCGTCGGGGGACTGGAGTAGGCGGCAAGAGAGTTGAAATCACTCGTCGAGGGTTTCTCGGCGGTGTAGCGGCGACGCCAATCGCCGTCGCGGCTAGTGGGCTATCATATGCCCAAGGTTTCGACGATGTAGATGCGGGGGCAGAACTCTATTTCCTTTTATCGGACGACCAGCGCAGTGTAATTGTGCGACGCATTCCTCCGGTGGATGCGGAGGGAAAGCCGCTACACACCCCTCACCGGGATTGGATAATTGAGGCTACCGCCTTTGGGCCGGATGCCTGGTTTGACTTAGACCGGCAGGACTATCTGGACTGGAACTCGGCGGCGCAGCAGCCGGTCGCCAATGGCGGTCTGGTTCGCCGGCGTCTGTCGGTTCGCGATGTATTGTGGGGTCGCTATGTCCGGGACGAAAGCAAAAAGCCGCTTCAAGCCACGTTCCATTTTGCGCGTGCGGACCGGAGCCATTGGACAGTCGCTGTCGAAACCAATGTGTGGCCCTACAGCGCGACCAGTCCAATCGGTCATGAAGAAAAATCTGAACCGGGACCACTCCACGAGTTCATAAGCGAAGGATCGACCAAACGGCTTTTCGCTACGGTCCCCGCGAAGCAGCTCGATCGTGTGCTGAAAAAGATGTTCGACGAGCAGCTCTCTGCCGCCGGCAACATGACTGTGGGGCTCGATGCCAAGCTGCTGTGGTCACTTGAGCCGGTAGAAGGCCAAGCGCCGCCAATCTCGGCGCTCGGCGGATGTGTCCTGGCGCCGGTTCCAACTGCTGCAAAACCCGCTAAGGGTGCGAGCATAACCGGAGAGGCTCCACTTCGCGCAGGCGACGAAGCAACCAACCCGGCGGCTCCTCTCGGCACGATGACTTTAGGCTGGGTCCTGCCAGAGGGGACTTCCGTTCCTGCGCAACGGCGGCGACTCGTGGCCCGGTGTTCGGCAAAATGGAGAGACCCTCTCACGGTCGTTTCAACCGCCGACGCGCCGCAAATCGCCATTGGTCTTGGTCAATCGGCCGAAACCGGCGATGCGCCATCTGGCGAACTGTATGTAGGACAGCTCGATTCCCTTTCGACCGTTGTCTTGGAAGGCGGCGTCGATCAGAGCGCCATCGTCGCGCTCTTCTCGGCGCCAGTCGCGGTCGTGCAGTGCATCTGGCCTTTGAACGTCGGAACCGGCGATCAGCCGCTGGTGGAGGTTCCGCTGTGCACGGACCTTCCGCTGAATGATGTGACCATCACCAGAATCGTATCGGTGGATGAAGACGGCCGGTCTGTGTGGCGGGACGTCGTAGTCGCCGACGCTGGAGGAAAGCGGTCGCCGCCGCTCAATACCGACCAAACTGCCAAGGCTGAAGGCGGCCTGACAAAGACGAAGTCGGCCGACGCAAGCGCAGAAGATAGCGTTGGTTCATCTCGGTCCATGACCGGCACGGGCACCGACGGAGGAAAGACGCGGGTACGGACTCCGGTTGGCACTATGGTTGTTGGGCCGCTACCAGCAGACACGAGCGCGGCGGTCGAGGAGGAAAGAGAGGGCGAGACAGAGGCAGAGCGCCACGCCCGCAAGGTGGCGCAGAAATTCGACGCGGTGTCGGCTGCTGCAATTGGTGACCGGGGAGGAATTTCCAGCCGTACGTTCTACTTGCTCGTCGACCGGACATCTGGACCGACTGTGGTCAAGTCAAAACAGCCAAGCCAGACAAGTCAGGCGAAAGCCGCCGGCCCAACCAGCAAGACCGCAAAGCGCACGGGCGACGCCGTGCGAAGACTGTATGCGGATGTGGCGCTGTACGACCTCGGAATTGCGCTGTCGGGAACAAGCGACAGCTCCATGACGTTTGCGGGAAGCCATTTCAGGTTCGACTATGGCGATGGCCTGGAGCTACCCTCGCTCATTTTGCCGGAGGTCGCGTGGAGCACGCCCGATGGTCATCTCTGGCTTGGCAATCCCGACAAGGCAGGCGAGATCGCCTCGCTCGATCTCGGTCGTGCGAAACTCCATGCGCGCCGCGATAGCGATCTGGTCGACCTGCGGTTTCAGTTTGCCGATTTCATCCTTGTCTTTTCTAAGGTCGATCCAACCGACGGCTCGCCGCCCAGGATCGAGCGCATGTTGCGTCCTTCCCGCGCCGATGCGCGACAGACCGTCGTAAGCAGGCTGGGCGACAACCTCGAAGATGACACGGTCGAACATGATCCTCGCGACGATTATGTGATCGACGCGCGGCCCATCCTAGCAGTCGAATTCCCGCCCCAGCACGTCATGGAGGAAGCATTCTTCCGCCAATCTCCCGGACCGCTGCCTGACGTTCCCTGGCCGAAGGACGAGGGAAATCTCGAGTCATTCATCCAAAAGCTTAAGATCGAACCCAAGCTTGAGGAGCGCGCCAAGCTTCGAGCAAACATTGCAGACAAGAAGGTGAAATTTGAGGCCGATAATATCACCGAGCCCGGCGATCGGTTGTTTGGAAAGCTGCGGACCGAGCTGCTCGATTCCAAATTTGACGGTCTCCTTCCAGACGATCAGCGCCAGTATATCGGGCCCTACGAGATATCGGCCAAGGCGATCATAGCAGCTCGCGAGTGGCAGGCCGGAGAATTGGACAAGATCCTGGCACAGGTCATCGTCAGGATGCTTGCCGAGGCGGGAAAGGTCAAAAGCCAGGATGCCGACCAGCAGTCCCTTGAAAGCTTGCTGAAGGCTGAAGCTGACGCCGAGCGGGCATTTCCGCTGTACAGATTGTGGCGCGATTCCTTCCGGACCTACGCGATCAAGGAAGGTGCGGCCGATTCCGATCCAGCGAAAGCCGAATTTATCAATCGTAACCGCACGCCGGTGCCGGACAACGAGCTTCTGCCAAAACCGGACTTTCAGGACACATTTACGGCTGTGTTCATCAACGAGATGTCGGGTCGGGAACCCTATGATAGGCTTGCGATGGCCCGGCTATCGGGCCGCACCTTGTTGTCCTTCCGGGTCAACATCGAGGCAGCGCCAGGCGACTCCGGGGAGGTCAATGGCTTGCCGCGCCACCCCGTGAATGGGCCGGGATCTCCTGGCCCCGGGGTCCAACGGTTTGGCGCGATACCCTTTACATTCGAGGAGCTGACGAACTGGTCGCGGCATGAGCCGCATGTCAATGTCAGGGCCAGAAAGCTTTACGAGCCGCTGAAGTCGGGCGCCATTCCGCCGGTTGTCGGGCGAGTTGCAAGCGTGGACGACGAGGCGATCCTGGTTCAGCAGGGCTTCAAACGCGGTGCCAAAATCTCCGAAGCACATCTCGGACAGGTGCGCGCGAGTTTGAGCAATCGCCCGGCGGGCCTGGAGACTCGGATCGAGCTTCCGGCGCGTGTCATCCTCTCGACGGCCCAGAACGCGATCTGGCAAGCGCCGCGCAAAATAAGGAAACCCAAGCCAAAAGGCGGCGAACTGGATCTGTTCGAGACTGTCCCCGTCTTGGCGTCCGAGTCGGCGATCGAAACTGGCAAGAAGGACTATACTTCATATGAACCGCTATGGACTGCGCGGCTTATCACCAAAGACGCCGAGCCCAGCCTGAGAGCCATCTGGTCCCCGGACGTCCGTCCCGAGGCGATTGGCTATGTGACGCCCGGCGGTGCCGGGGTCCCTCGTCTTGCAGGTCCGCCGCCGCGCGGACCATGGGCACCGTGGGTGCTGCGGCGCGAGCAGATCGACGGCGTTCGTGTAAGCCCGAGCGACGTTAAGGCAGCTGAAGATTATCTCGAGTCCGGAAAACGACCGGAGCAGCGTGACTATACCAACGAGTCGGTTTGCAAGGACCCGAAGGGCAATCTGCCGGAATATCTGCAAGCGGTGTCGACCATACCGCGTCCCTCGCCAACGATGTTCCAGCGAATCTGCGAGATGCTCTGGCTGCGTAAACTTTACAACAGCGACGCAGAGCTTCACTCGTTCCGCACCTCGCTCGACGCCTATGATCGGCACGAGCTGGTGCTTTTGTCATCGGCCTATGGCTTGCCGGTCACCGGACGCCGCCAGCAGATCGGCACTAGCGATTCCAAGGCGGGTGACCTCGTGGAACGATCCGGGCAATTTGCTCCCGGAGCCGATTTCCACATGACCGACGCACATCGCGATGTGGCATTCTACCGGCCGAAACCGCTTGATGTCGCAGAACTTGCATTGAGCGCCGTCGGCGGTTTCCTCAATCACGACACCAATTTTCTGCCTCCCGCACCCGGCATCAACTATGAAGGCCGCTCGATGTTCGACGGCTTGTCGATCGAACGGTGGCAACATCTTATCGTTCTAGGCCGCGACATTCTCGCGACCGTTGTGTATTCCGGCTACTTGTTCCCGCTCGGCCACAAGGCATCGCTCGTGAAGATCACCGAGCGCGTGCTGGTCAAGATGGACATGGGCACATCGGCCCAAACGGAAAAACGGAAGGACCAAGCATGCGACTTTGAGATCAAAGCGGTGCTGCGTCAGAGAATGTTCGTCCGCGTGTCGGCGCCGACAAAGAAGTACCCCGCTGTTGGCCAGCCGAACAAAGGACGGCAGTGGTGTTCGGAAGACGTGACGATGCTTACACGGGAGACGCCCGACATCGTCGACCCAACGCTTGAGTTCGATACGCAGGCTTCAAAAACAAGTCCGAGCGGGCGGATATTCCTGGAGAACCAGCCAGGTCTGGCGTTCTGGCCGCAGATCGCGATGACGCCGGATGCGCGCGTACAGTTCGAGTTCCTCGTTGATGGCCGTCGCACCAAAATGCCGCTCATCTTCGTCGACCGGATTGCTGCCAAGAACGAGACGGCTCTCAGGGCTTTGTTTCAGCATTACCACGGTTTGGAGGAGGAGTGGCGCACCTGCATGATGGGTGGCCAGACCCTGCGCTACGCCGAGTCGGTCAAGGACGGCGACACATCGTTCTCGACGGAAAAGGTCGTGCTTTCCGTCGAGGGACGGTCCAGTAGCGACCTGGCAACATGGCCGGGCCAGAACGACCTTACGACCAACAACGGTGTGCTGGAGGGCGCCGACCAGCCGCCCTTCTATCCGGTGATGTCGTACGCGAACATCCGCATAGAGCAGGCCGAGACCATGTCAGGTGCGGCCATTGGAGCGGTCAGGGTGCGGTTCGACGGAAGTTACGTTCTGGGTGGGTTTCCGGCGAGGCCTGACGGGTATGCAGGCGCCAGTGAACCGACGGCGGGAGACAACTCCGCGGCCAGCAAAGCCGCCGGAAACAACCTTGCGGAAGCGTTCCTCTATGTCGACGGATCCGTCCTGCCAAAAATGAGCATGGGCCCGAATGGCAATCAGTCCGGGGGGGTTGGTCGGCCCAATATGGATATTGTTGGGTTGAGCCGTTCTAAAGGCATTCTCGGCGCCCAGCCTCAACAGAAAGTTTACGACTACAAACCGTCCGATACCGGGTTGTTCAGTGAATTTAAGACTGGCGGGCCGGTTGTGTCGGTAGCGCGATATTTCTCGGTGCCGCCGCCCCAAACGCCACCTGCAGCGCCAGCTGCAGGCGGCCCGCCGCCTCCACCGTCTGAGAGCAGTTCGACGACGAGCGTTTTCGAGAGTTTCTTCAGCGCCGATGCCAAGTTGCTGGGCGTCATATCGTTCCAGTCCCTGATGAAGCTGCTGACGCTTGTTGGCGGCGTTAATGCGATTCCGGCCCTGCAAGAGGCCGTGGAATACGGTTCGCAGGCGCTTAGCCGTCTTCAGGAGGGCGCGGCGGATGCGCTGTCTTTTCTTCAAGCGGAGGTTCTGTCACCACTTCTGGTTCTGGTTCGAACGGCGCGCAAGGAATGGTCGCAACTCGACGACCTTCAGACAAAGGCGCAAAAGGATGCGTTCAAAGCCCTTCAGTTAATCACGCCGAACATCAAGGCGACATCGCTGGCCAAGCTCTATCCAGAGATTGACAGGGGTCTGAACGATCTGGAAGCCACGCTCATCGCGGCGATAGCTGAGACCGATCCTGTCGTAATCGTGGGGCGTTTGGCGGCGGTCCACGAAGCGGGCCGTCGTTTCATGCGTGAACTGGCGCGACTGGCGGCAAACCCGGTCGAACGCCTTGAGCAGGCGGCCCGGGCTCAGATCGACACGATCGGCGGAGACATCAAGGCGAAGGTCGACGCCTATCAAAAAGTCGCCACCGACCTTGTTGGCGCTCTACAGCAATCGGTTGAGCAGAAAATCCTGTCTATCCAGGCAAGCCTGATTGCCTATCTGATCGACCAATTGCCGTGGCAGGACATCGAGGCGATCGAACGGGCTACGGAGCAGGACAGCAATCTTCAAGAGCTCGCAGCGGCCCTTCTCGTGGAATTGAAGAAGATCAAGGTCGATCTCAAGAGTGTCGGCCAAGGGCTCAGGGATGGAACCCTTGATCCTGCGCAGGCGCTAAAGGAAACGGTCAGTAAGGTTATCGGCAGCGCAATAGCTGCAACCGAGACCGAGGATGTCACTAATCTCCTTAAGCCCTCAATTGCTGGGATCGCATACCTGTTCCCAGATCACGAGAATGCAAAGGAGGTGCTACGGGCAGCCCTGGCTGCCTATCGGGAACGCTTAAGAATCGCCGAGACGAAAGCGGACCAGTGGATCGACGGCAATGCGCCGCCGCTAGAATGGGCGGCATGGGTAGCAAGGGTGCGCATTGTACGACGCCTGGTGGCCGTTGCGCGGGATCTTCTTCAGGCCAAGGACCCTAGGCAGATATTCTTTCTTCTGGTCCAGCTTGGCAGCGAATATCTAGGCGTGAACATCGTCGCCTTGGAGGAAAGTAATATCCAGGAAGAGGTCAGGCGGCGGCTTACAGCTTTTGTCAACGACGCCGTTAAGAGCCTTGTCGCATTGGCCAGCCCGACCGTGACCGCCGGCAAGATCGATCCACTATTGCCCGATTTCGTGATCGGAGCTTGCGTTGCGAAGCTGCCTGTCGGCGCGCGCGCCGACACCAAACCGGGGGACGTCGCCACGGCAAATACTGCCGCAAAGGATGTTGCCGCCCGGATCGACCAAGAGTTCGCCACATCGGCGCCAGCGCATTTCCTGGCCGGATTCGCAAAGTCCGTCTTGGACAGTTTTGATGCTTCTGACGAGCTGACGAAAGCGTCACAAGACCTCGCGAACCTGTCACCGCTCCCAGCCGAGATCAAAGCATTTCCGGCCGCAGTCGAAGACTTAAGGGCGGTCCTGCCTCTTTACCGCGAGTTGTTTTGTGAGACGGTCACATTGGTTGGGCAAGCCCAATCAGCTCATCGCGAACTCGTCAGGATGGTGCAGGCTGCGGGCGTATCCGGGATACTCCATGCCAACGCGTTTGGGCCTGCGCTCGCGCGTCTGCAGGTCCTGGCGAAAGAGATGGGGCAGGGCCTCAGCCGGACACGCATTCTGCTCACGACCATCATCGACAAGCTGTCGCCACATCTGGAGGCGATCACTGCGGCCGCAGCGTTGGCCGCGTTAGCAACTGCACTCCAGCTTGACGAAACGAAGCTTAAGACCGAGGTCGCGAAATGGGACAAATCGGTCGCGCTTAGCCTACGGCTAGCGCTCAAGTCGATCTTCCGCGGCGCCGGAATCTTTGCGAGCGCGGCGTCCGTGGACGCCAACGAGGTGTTCTCGTTCGGGGAGGGGATCATCAACTCAATCCCCAAGGCGCTCGATCCCGAGCGCGCGAATCTCGCCGCTGCACTGGCGAAACTGAAGACTGACACCACAGATCTTGCGAAATCGATCTCCCAATTGCAGATCGAGCCGCCTTTGGATGCGACGCCCGACCCAACGGTAAAGGGCCTGCTTGGCGCCAAACTCACAGGCACAGGCACTACCGTCGCAGAGGCTTTCAAGGATGCTTCTCCATTGGCCCGCACCGACGCGATCGAGTCCGCCGTCGAAGATTTCTCGACAGCCTACGCCGCTCTTGCGGGTCGCATCGAAGGGATACCGCAGACGCTCGCCCTTGATCTTTTGGACGCTCCGGTTCTCGAACTTCTAAAGGCCCTCAAGACGGGCTATCAAGAGATCACCAAGATCCGGGCGGGCATACTCGAAAATGTCAACGAGCTGCCCATTGCGGCCGCCGCGACGGTCAGGCAGGCGCTGCTCGTTCAGCCCTTGTCCGACGCGTGCAATCCGCTCGAGCCTGGATGCGACAAGCTCTTCGAAGAGAGCAAGGCCGTCGACGTGCTTGCAAGCATGCCTAACCCGGTCACCGTCGGCCGCAATCTGCTTCAGGCTTACTGCCAATCTATATCCGACGGGCGATCGGCCGTCGAACAGATCGCCAGCCACATTGGCGACATTCTGGATAACATCGCCCGCGGCAATCTCGCGGCGCTGGTCGACATCGCTGCGATGCGGGACCAGGTCGAGGAGCTGATCTCGCAGCTCATCCCGGTCAAGCGCACTCTGAAATATGATCTGGGTTTCGATTTCGACGCCGCCAAGGTCGCGCGCGTTACCGGCGGCATCTTCACCCCAAAGGCGCCGAGCCGCTTCGAGCTCTCGATGGTCGCGACGATCGACTTGCTTAAGGCGAAGGCCGACATGAAGGCGAAGGGGTTGATCGGTCCCTTCAACGTCAAGCTGATTGGCGAAATATTCGATGCTGTAGAGCTGATCTTCGACGGCGTCGATTTCGGCTTCGAGCTAGGCGGCTCGCCCCGTTTCGACGTTCACTACAACGACTTCAAGATCGGCAAGAAGCTCGAATTCGTCCAGAAGCTGCAGGTCTACATGTCGCCTTCGAAGGACGGCAGCGGCTTCTTCATCGAGCCGATGCGCGGCAGGCCAGGCATCCTGGCCGGATATGGCATCAACCTCGGCACGATCCAACTTGGCGGGATCGCCTTCTCCAATATTCTGCTCAATGCGGCAGCCGAGCTCCCGTTCGACGGCGATGCGGCGATGTTCCGCTTCGCGCTGGGGCGCACACTTGCACCGTTCCTGATTTCGGTTCCGCCTTACGGAGGCGGGGGCTATGTCGCGATCTTTGCTGATGCTCAAGGGTTTCGGGGCGTAGAGGCTTCACTCGAATTTGGTGGTGTTGCTGACTTTTCGACTGGTCCGCTTGTGGCGAAGGGCAGGATAACGGCCGGCTTCTTCATCCGTTCAATGAAGGTGCCGATCCCGGGCGGCGGCATGCGCACTGTGACCGACATTTACGGGACGTTCTTCGCCGGCGGCGAAGCCAGCATCTGGATATTCAGCTTCTACGCTTCGCTCTACGTCCGCCTTGGCATGAAGGGCGGCGGCACCATGGAAGGTGTGGCAACTTTCACTTTCTCCTTTTCGATGGGCATCGTCGACTACGATTTCTCTGTGACGATGCGGCACGAGCGGCAAGCCATCGGCAGCGGCGGCGGAACACAGTCGATCAGTAACGACGATAGAGCTGGCTACGCCGTTCCCGACGGTGTCGATGCGTCAACCATCACACGAAGCACAGCGTCGGGCCAAACGATGGCGCCCAACGTGGAGCCGGTCGTAAGCCCGTTCGGCGAAGCAACGATGTCAGAATTCCTCTCCTATTTTGATCTTGACCTACTCAAGTCGGTGGCCAGCAAATGACCGAGATGCCGAAAGTCAAACCGGTGCTGCGCCTGGTGCCCAACGGCTTCTCCAACGGCAAGCTTCGCATGACATTGATCGTCACGCCGGCCAGGGCGACGAATGGCATTCCCATAAACGAATGGCCGAGCAGGATCCGGTCCTTGATCGTCAATGCGTCGAACCAGGTGGACGTCTATCAAGTCGTGGCGACGGAACCGACGGCCAAGGCAGGGCAACCGCGCCCGGCAATGATTCTACAATCTGGATTACCCCAGACTGATCAAGGCAAGATTAACAAAGCCTGGTCGACACTTGGCGTCTGGGACGGCACTGAACAGATTGCCGAACGGTGGGAGACGCTGCTCAAGACGATCGATCTGTCGCTTGCATCGCAGAGTTTTGCCAATGGCCTCGCCACGCCTGTGTCCTCCACGCAAGTGGACCTGCACGCGGATGACTCATCCTACAAGGAGCAGCCGGTCAAGCCGGGCGAGACGCTGACGGTGAAGGCCGTGCATCCCGTCCGTCAAGGAGACCTGGCGTTGGGGCTCGAGGTAAATCGTGCCGTCCGTGTCCACGAACGCGTCGTTTCAGGCGCGCCGCAACCGCGCAGGCTGCGGGATCCGGCTGTATCGGACACCAGCGATGTCGATGCGAGCTACGTCCTGAAGCCAAAGGACGACAAAAAGGCAGTCGTTACACAAATGGCGGGTGCGATCGACGCGGAAATCGCAGCTCAAAAGCGCGCCGAACTGATAGCCGCGCTCGCGGTGGTTCAGGGGATGCAATCCGCGGCAGATACGATCACGTGCAATCCCATACCCAAGCCGAAGCTCGGCGATGATTTTACGCCACCGCTCGAGCAAGCACAGGCCAGCCACACGGCTGGAACCTGGCCTCAGAAAGGCACGACGACTACCGCTCAAGACGACAATGTTGATCGCCTTGTCGCGTCTTATCAGGCCATCGTCTCCTCGCCTGTCTGGGCGCGGTTCTTCGGCTTTGCCTTTGACGTCGAGCTGCCCAATCCGGTCGCCGGAGAAAGCTGGGTCTCGGCGGGCGGCGATCCAGCCTTCACAATTGCGGCAAGAACAAATGACAGGCGGCTGGATCCGGGAGAACCTGCCAAGGACGTCAACCGGGTCTGGACAGCGGTTGGCACGGATGGCTGGCCACGCTCCGACACATCGTCGAACCTCTCCGAAGGCCTTTTTAGGATGAGTGTCGAATGCTCCGATAAAACGCAATTGCCGCGCTACGATGTCGTGACGCTGGATGTGCGCCACGCCGCCGAAGCCGCTGTAAGGCCCTTGAGCCCCGACGGGGGGGAACAGCGCGGTTTTCGAACGGCTGGGATGACACTGATCGATCGACGCCGGGCAGAAGATGTGCGCGGCCAGATCGGCCGCACATCCACGAACGGGGGTAAGGCGGTCATAACGCTCTTCGCCGACGATTTGGTGGTGGGCCGCCGACTCGACGCGGGGATCGAACGTGGCTCATCAATTGCTTGGCGCGCGCTTGGAGCCAGGAGCGTTTCTTACGGACTGCGCGGCGATGACGACACGGGCGACTACTTCTTTCCCTTGGACGTCGAGGACCAGATATTGCAACCGCGCCAAGCCTCCGGCACCCGCACGATAGAGGAAGCGATCATTTATCCTGCCGCGCGTCTGGCGCCGAGCCCTGGTGGGACTGCAGTTGACAGAGATGTCTTCGTCGATGAGGCCTATGCCACGTGGGCCGGCGCTCCCATGGGCGTCAGCACGGCGCCGCCGATCGCCACTGAAGGGGACAGAAAGGTCGAAAACAAGGTTGCCTTCTTGCAGCGGCAGAATTTGCCGACGGTCGGCGGCAATCAGGTCTTCACAACGGCAGCGTTGGCGCCGCCGTTACGCTATGGGTACGGCTATCGGTTTGGCATGCGGGCGGTCTTCCTTGGAGGCCATTCGTTGAGCGTCGATGTCGCCGACGACCTCTACAACCGCGACAAACAAGCCTTCACGTATCCCTCAGACCCGAAATTAGACCACAAAAGCTATCCGACACGCCGTTTCGTGCGCCACGAGGCGATCGGCGCGCCAATGGTTCTTCTTCCGGGATCCGTCCTTGGCACATCGATCAGCGACATGGACTTTGAGACTGTTCAGTCTGCGGTTTTGCGAAGTCTGCCGAAGGGCTATGCCCAGCCGGCCCAGTTAGAACCCAAGGTGCGAGGCCGGCCGTACGTCACGGCGACCGACCGCATGTCGTCTGAGACTGTCGTTCGAATATTCGTTCCGCCGCAAGTCGCATTGGAAGAGTTGCTCCGCGCTGGCAAACTGGATGCCTCCAAAAACCGCGCAACGGTTATCGCCGGCGGCCTTGCCGGGGTCGCTTTTGGCGTATTCAGGCCAAAGAGCGGAACGCTCAAGGATCCTACCCGCCAGGGCGGCTTCCCAATTGCGATGATCGATGAACAGCGCGCCTTCGGCTTCGAACCGACGCGGCGCAAACTTATTCCGGGCTGGAACCGCGAAACAACCGGCGACAAGCCCGAGCCGGCACCACGTGGCGCCGCGATCTTCGCGGGTACCGAGCTGTTGGCAAAGTCGGGGGCCGACGCAGCGTTCATCCGGCGGCCATATTATCCTGACCCTTATGCGCAACGGATGTTTCTCCGGCTTCGCCGCCGCAGCGATGGTCGGTATGTCGGCCCTGCCCGCGAAGTAGCCGTCTACGACGAAAAATCCGTCTATCCAAATGCGATGCCAACGGTCGTCGTCATCAAAAAGGCGGACGAGAACTCGGTGGCCGGCGAGGACAGCTTCGGGGCACCGGTGACGATCACCACCGACGGAAACACATTCGGACAGTCCGGAAGTCAACGTGCGCAGAAGATTGAACTGACCTTGTCCCAGGGCGCGGACTTCGATCTTGAGGCGTTCTATCTGCCATCTGCAAAGGACCTGGCCCAAAATTTCGCGCTGACCGAGATGATCGGGGCTTATAGGCTGGACAAGGGCATCCTTCGGAGCTCAGCGCCGACTTCAGGCTCCGACGCTGATGCGGTTTCCGAGCACGTCACGACCGGTTTTTTCAACGTTCCCAACGACGCTGAGCTTGAATCGATCGCGACGGAGCTCATCGCTTATGCCAGTGCGTTGCCCAGCTCGCCGGTGGAAAACTCCATAACGAATGCGGCTGCGGCAACCGCACCAGCCGTCGAATTGGATGGCGGCGGGCCGATTGAAGACATTGCGGGTTTTGTGACAGTGCGTGTTGCGCATGCGGTAAACCGGCCGCTCACGCCAGCTAAGTTTGACAGTGAAGGTTCCGAGTTTCGCATCTACCGCACGGGTTTGAACGCCTCATCTGTTGATGACACGCTCGTTGGTGGCCCAGACGACGTTCCTCGTCGGCCGGTCGTTAATCCCGTCCTGGACATGACCCAAGTTGAGGAATTCCGCCGCAAGTTGGACAATCGGCCGGGCAGCAACAGTTATGTCCTTTCCGGGCGCGTCGCTTTCGACCGCCGGACGACGTCGGCGATCGAGATCCTCGCCACCTGTGTTTCCCCGCGGGATGTGCTGATTGACGATCCTTCCCGCCGCCGTGCACCAAAGGCGCGCGTTGCGGGGGCCTGGCCCAACAAGACGGTGGTGCTTGACGAAAAGAACGTGAGGATTCCACCCAAGAGAGTTCCGGCGGACGAGCTCGACGTCTACGGGTTCAGTAAGATCGACTTGGCGACAGGCAAGGTGTCGCTGCACCGGTCCGAAGTTATGTTGCTGCGGATTGACAATCTTGGCGGCCCCGGTTTGGGGCCTCTCGTTCCGCCGGGTACCAAAGGCTCAGGGGCGGCGGCCAAGTCCGAGGATGTCATTGAGCTCTCGCTTGCACATCTGGCGGCCATGATCGGGAAGCCTGTGGTCGAAGAAGGCGGTGCGACGCTGTTCACCGCATCGCAACTTCACGCTTTCCCAGACTCCAAGGCTCGTCACCTTCAGCTTCGGCTCAGGGCGGTGTCACGTTTCGGTCCCGATTTCGAGACCGCGGCTCGTTGGACCAATGACGATGACAGCGCACTGCCAGTTGTGCGTGTGAGGCAGCCGCTGCAGCCTCCTGAACAGTCTGTTGAGAGCGCGGCGCCGCCTGGCTCGACCGGCAGCGCTCCTCCCGACCCCAACGGCACAATTACCGTCTGGCTTCCCTCTAGCGTCCGGCCCGCCAAGTGCGCGTGCCTTTCGCCGGTGCCGGTATTTCGCATAACCACCGACGACGATGTTTTGGGAGGCAAGCTTACCCGCGACGCCGGCGTGCGCATCTACCTTGAGCGCGGGTGGTTCGCGTCAGGCGAAGGTGAGCTGCTTGGCGTTATTGTTCCGTCTGCTGATGTGGTGGCGCAGCAGTTGGCAGGGACCGCATCCGACGAACAGTTCGGACCGATTGGGCCTTTCATCTCCCGTTGGGGAGGTGATCCGATACGCCAGGACCATGCGCAGTTGTGCGAACCTCTTACCCAGAAGACATTTCAAGGTAAGGACCGGCCGTGGGAGGGCAGCGCACCAATACTGGTCGAAGACGTTGTCGTGCCGATCCAAATTCCCAGGCCGCCAGGGGCGCAAGACAATGTCACCGTTCTGGAAAAGACGGACCTTCTCACCTTCGAACCTCGTTTCGATGTCGACCGCGAGCAATGGTTTGTTGATCTCCGGATACCGGCCCCGATGACACCCAATCTGTTTGTGCGGCTCGGGTTGGTTCGTTATCAGCCAAATGCGATCAGCAAGGATCTACAGGTCTCAGAGCCGGTTGTTGTCTGGTCTCAGCTGTTTCCCGAGCGGTCGTTGGATGCGACTGTGTTCGATCTGGGGGAGGAATACCAGTTCGAGGCGACGGTTTCCGGACCTACCCATAAAGGCGTCCACATTCCAAAGAACCCTGTCCCTGAAGACAAGGAAGCGGAGGGTCGGAAACTGCTACTCGGTCGGCCAACGGTCCGGTTTCGGCTTGTCCATGAGTGCGGTGAAGGCGATGACCTTCGGCGGACTGAGATTAGGAGCTGGAAGGGGGCGCTTGGTAACGATAGCGAAAGTCTCGCCAGGTGCAAATGGGTAAAATGTATCCCGAAGTCCGAACTAAGCTTGTTCGGCAAGGGTACGGTCTACGTCTATGCTGAAGAAATCGAGACATTCATGCCGGCGACCTATGCGAGAGAGCCAGTCTATGTGGAAGATATCTTCTCGCCTGAGACATATGTCCATTCAGGCCCGCGGTTTGCCGCTCGGGTGAATATAAGGACCTATTCTGAGGACGATTGGAAAAAATAGTGAGGCAACCGACAGAAAGCGCTTGTTCTTGAGACGCCACGACTGGTGATCTTATCTGAGCGGCTGAATTCGGTTCTTTGGAGGATGAAATGGGTTTGGCGAGCGCTTGGCACTGGCTAATTGTGGGCCTCATCTTGCTTGTGATCTTTGGACGGGGGCAGGTATCGAGACTCCTGGGCGATATCGGCCAGGGATCGGCACATTCAAGCGGACGCTACGCGACGGCGCGAACGTGCGCTCCGCAGATCGTAACGCCAGAGGCGGTTCGATGG
>NZ_NWQG01000096.1:0-13694 GCF_002529485.1 Mesorhizobium sanjuanii | reverse complement strand
GATGGAAACCGTGCACTTGGCTTGAAACCCAGAAAACCGCGCGCTGGCGCTCAACTGGCGTCGGGAACGCCGATGCAGATCCAGACTTGATTTGGACGAAAGAGTTCAACCTGCCGGGGCCTGCGCTCGGCAAGTTCGGCAAGGGCCAAATGGTGATTTACCTAGAGGAGGTCGACCTGCGCATGCCGGCAGCCTATCGCGAGGAACCTGTCACCTACGACAAGATGTTTGACGAAAACACCTTCGTAGCGTCTGGGCCACGGTTCAGCACGAGAATCCCTTTTCTTGATTTCGTCTGAGGATGCGCGTGAGGACATGGCGTTTTAACCCTATCTTTGAGGAGGAGGTGAATAATGCGACCGACCCGATGGATTGCTTTGGTGCTTTTTTCTGGCGCGGTCTCAGTTGCCGAGGCTGCATCTGTGGCCGAAAGTAACCAAGCGGCCAAACCGCCCCTCTACCCCGACAGCACCACCACATGCACTGCCGAGTTTCAACTCAAGCCGGCCGCTAAGGATGACGGGCACGGTTTTGTCGTTGTCTCCGGGCCCGACGGCAAGCAGCTCGAACTGCGTGGTGGGCCTTCCAAAGGCGGTGGTAGCAGCAGCGATAGTGTACCCGGGCTCACCCCTGGAAGCTCAGGTGATCAGCCCTCCGGAAATCCCTTCAATTGCACGACGTCGCATCCATGGGGAATTGTCGTACCCTATATCGGTAAGCACGGAGAAGTGGGTACCGATAGTTCGGGCATGAAAATCTATTCGCCTGACGGGAATGTTTCGAACCCTCTGTTCAAAGTGAGTATAGGGAAGGGCGCGCAGAAGAATGTGTGCGCAATGGCCAATTGCATGATGACCATCATCAAAGCGCTTGGCGCGAGCTGCAAGCTCTACACGGTGGGAACCGGAAAGTTACGAAACTCGAACACACTGATTTCGATGGCGATGGCGTCGTGCGGTGTGCCGGACCCGCTACCTTCTTCGATGTCCGCCACGGGGTGGGGCAACGATTGGGAATAGTATGCTTTCTGTGGATTAAGTTTTCAACGGAGAATTTCCAATGGGCACTTTGAGCATCTGGCACTGGCTGATCGTGCTGGCGATCGTCATGCTCTTGTTTGGTCGAGGTCGGATATCCGCCTTGTTGGGCGACATCGGCCAGGGCATTGGCAACCTTCGGCGCCAATTGAAAGACTGACGAAACCGGCCGTGTCATTTTCCATCACGGCAAAAAGGATGGAGAAGTGGATATGAACAAGTCAGTTGGATACGCTGCTGTTGATCAAAAGCTAAGGCGAATGCCAAGGCTTTTTAGCTCGAGAATATCTATTGCTGTTTCCTTCATATTCACCGCAGCATTTTTGCTGATTTCGCTTCATGGCGCACATGCGCAGTGTGCTAATAACATGAAGCTCTCTTGTGGTGTTTATGAAGCGTGTTTTGCAAAATATTGCAGTTGCAGCGGCGAAAACGAGTATTTTTTGAGCTATGGCAAGCCGTATTGCGAGAAATTCCTCGCCACTGACGACGGCTGGTCCGACGCCGGGAAGAAGTGGCGGGATGCGACCTTGCTTTGTTTACAAGAAAAGATCGTCCCGCAACTCGACATATCGGAAGATCCGCAGTGTGATTGTAAAAAGATGAAAGAATTTGCGTTTCAAACGCATGTGGATTGCTACACTCAGGCGCAAGCATCGGTCTGTGATCTGGAGTGGACTGATTACAAGAAGATATATGACACAATCAGCGTGTGGAACGATTTGGCTACTGATCAATATGGGAGAAGGCAGTTCAAAAAGGTATTCGCCATATGCGCTGCAAAGAAATACGACAAAGAAAAGAAGGAGTTTATCGACAAAATCAACGAGCTGTTGAAATAGGACTTCACACTAAAATATTACGGTGGCCAAGGATTATAATGTTATGCCTTGAGTGATGTTGAAAGGCAAGGAAGATGGCTGAGATATGATGCTGCTGATGGTTTTGATTCCCCTGTACATGGTCGAGCCTAAGAGAAATTTGTCCCAGATCGAGCTGGTCGCTTCTGTTCCTCCTGTAGCACTGGACGCTCTTGCGCCATCTCACCATCCGACGACGAGAGATCCCGATCTGCGGACGCCAGCCGCGGCATGAACTGCGGGAGATCGACGAAACGCAGTCAGTTGCGCCAGAGGGCGAGAGCCGGAGGCAATCGGCGTAAGGTTTCTGTCGAGTAGCTTTTGGCACAAGCGCTCTCACCATTGGATCGAAGTCTGTGTTAGCTGGCAAGGAGCCGCTGGAAAGTCTCAAGCTTATGCGCGAATGAACCTGACAACGTTGGTCGGAGGTTCGGAACAATGCGTGTATATGCAACAGCTCTATTGCTTTTGTGCCTTTTGCCTACGTCTGCGCTATCACGTGAGTTGACGGTCGCTACGTGGAATTTGGGGTGGCATGTCGACAAGGCCACAGCGGCGACCTGGATCTCAAAGTGCGATGCGCTGTTTGAAAAGGACCCTGTCACAGACATCTGGAAACCTTCGACGAGCGGAACCGGCGTTGCGGGATGGCAGGTGAATTTTCGCGAGAAGGTCGAATGGGATTGGAGCAAATTCCCTGTGTGCGACGTCTACAAGGATCGCAACTTCGACGCGGTCCCGGTGACTGTTGGCGCCTATGACAAGCGGCTACAGCAGATCAACGACTTCCTCCAAAACACAGTCCCCGCCGACATCTACGCCTTTGAAGAGGTGAGTGGTGAGCAGGCTGTTCGAGACGCCCTTCCAAACGGAGGGACGGGCTATGAAGTTTGCACCTTCTCGGACTTCAAGGTCCAGCGCCTCGCGATCGCGTGGAAGGCAGTCCTCGGGGAGTCGATCGCATGCACGGTCGAGCCTGAACTGAGCCTGCCAAACAATCCGCAAGATGAACAACCCCGGCCAGGATTGTCGGTTGAGCTGAAGATTGATGGAGAACCGGTCCGCGTCCTGGCCGTTCACTTGAAATCTTCCTGCGTTTCGCCGCTTGAGGCCAGCGGTGACCTGACGGACGATCAAGACCGGGACTGCAGGATCTTGCAGCAGCGACCTCGGTCGGGCTGTGAGCGGTAGCCGTTTGTGGAAAACGTGCTCCAGGATGGGGCGGCGTTAGCGCGTACATTTCCAGCCGGAGCTCGTCCCATTTTGTGTTGTTCATCGCCGGATTGAGCATTTCGTTGCCTCTCGAGCCAGAACGAGATCATGGTAGCCAATGCCACCGCAGATAGGAAGTTGGCGGCGAGCTTGTCGTAGCGTGTGGCGTTCCGGCCTACATGCATCACACCACAGGAATGCAAAAACATCGAAACAGCTTGCTACAGGTCTGAACGCGAAGTGCTCTGGGCATAATTCTGGATGATGCGATAGACCTGCATTCGTGAGCATCCCACGGCCCTTGCTATCTCGGACGCTCCCATATTCGCACGCAGGAGTTCGGCAACACGTTGGTGGTCAATACGAGCCTTCCCGCCCTTATAAACACCGATACCCTTTGCTTTTTCGATGCCCTCCCTTTGCCGCTCCTTGATAAACCGGCGTTCCATTTGAGCGACCATTCCTAAGACGGTCAGCACGATATGGCCCATGTCGCCGCGGGTCGAGACATGCGGGTCCAACACGGTCACGAAGGCTTCTCTCTGCCCGCACTCGTGGATCAAATTGAGAACGTCGCGCGTGTCGCGGCCTAGCCGGTCGAGGCGCGTAACGACCAATTCGTCTCCCGGCCGGAGAAAATCGATGATGGTCGCCAGTTCAGCCCGGCCGTCGCGGCTCGCGCCTGAGACCTTCTCCGACCGGATGATGCCGCACCCTTCGGCTTTCAGCTTGGCGATTTGGGTTTCTAGATCCTGGTCAATGGTGCTGACGCGGGCGTAGCCAATCCGGCTCATGGGTGTCACCTCAAGGTTTAAACCCGAGGCTACACTGTCACAAATAGTCGATGTCAACCCAGATGTTACATGGGCGTCGCGGCAGGGCGTTACGTCACTTCAAGGCATACCCTGGTGTTCATATGCCGACATCAATACCGCTCGGCGCGGGGAGTAATTAGTGAATCAAAAGCAGCCACCAACTGCTGCATGGTGATTCCTTTCCGTTGTGATTAGACTGCCGACTCGTGTCGGATCCAAGTGCGCTATCGCGCGTGGCCAGACAGACGCGTGAATGCATGTGGGGGTAGATGGTGGATCTGCAGTATGAGTACATCGCGCATCGTTTCAAGCCCCGCAGCGGTTCTGAACAGTCGTTGCTTCTTTTCGTGGCACCGGCAACCGACATCAGGAGTTGGGCAGGAGTCCCTCGGAAGGCGTTTGACTACCAGCACGGGTTTCAGCGAACCCTGAACCCTGGACGTGTCAACGATGTCGTTCAATATTTCCGCGAGGATGTGAAGAACATCTCTCCAACGTCAATCGTTGTCGGCTTTACGGGCGCAGTCACCGTGGAAGCTGCTGAAGGAGCTACTTTAGGAGGTGTTGAGGCTGTTCGTGTTCGCGTAACCGTGCCGGACTTCGCTCAAATCGGTCTTGATGCCTTGGCAGATCAGGCATTGGCAAGACTTCGAATGCGCTTGCCGGAACCTGTCATTAAACAGATTGAAGCCAATGTAGAAGAAGCGTTCGCGGAAGCCATTAAGCTTCAAGACGAGGAAGCGGTAGATGAATCTTTTGGCATTGAAGCAGAAAGCGCCGTAGAGAGCGGGATTGACCCAGAGGCAGAGGAGAGGTCCTATCTAGCCGATTTCTATGCGCAATTGCTTGGATACCGTCGAAAGTTGCTAGAATGGCCGGAAGATGGCCAGTTACGTGAAATTCTTTACTCAATATTGAAGCCTGCAATAATTGTAGACGGCCAGCATCGCGTCTTTGGCGGCGCCGCTGCCGAGCAAAATATGTTGTTTGCGATCTGTGCAATTCCGCAGTCGAGTTGGGCGGAGAGCGTCTATCAGTTCGTCGTAATCAATCAAAAAGCCAAACCTATCAAACCCGCCTTTTTGAGCTCCATCATCGCGACTTCGCTCAGTACTGACGAGATAGCCTCCGTCTATAATCGATTGCGGTCGTCTAAAATCGATGTTGACCGAGCGGAAGTAATGGATCGTATTAACACGGACCCAATCTCTCCCTTCAACAATATGATTGATTTCGAAGTTGAAGGCTCGCCTGGCTTTTTGCAGTTCCCGGGCATGGCTCGTTTGGCGAGGGACTTCCAGAACATACCGCGGTCGCATTCCATCCTGCTACCGGACGGAACTTGGAATTCCGTAGACGGAGATTGGACAGACCATTTTTTTGGATTTTGGACAGGGGTGAGAAATTACTTTGAAGGCATTGATGCCCGGCTATGGACAAAGCCTTCAGCAAGTAATCCAAACAATCTTTTGAAGATAGTGACGTTGCAGGAGCTTCAGGGATTGATGCTGGACAATTGGGCAGACAGTCGCTTGGTGCGCCTCAAGATTGTCGAGGAGACAACTGAGATGGCGAAGAGGTTCTGGACAGACTTTCCGGCAACATTTTTCTCCGATGAGTGGCGCCAGAAAGGGCTTCAAACTTCTGTGGGGCGCCGAATCATCCGAGACGCCATTACAGAGACCCGTCGCAACATGGGCCGACCGCATTGGGGCCATCGGAGACTCGGCTTGTTCAAAGGCTAGGATCGCGTCGTGTTGCAATGGATTGACCTTGCGCTCCTCGGTGATGAGGCGCGTCTTAGTGCGGCAATCGATGGCCTTGATGAGTCAGGCCGAACCGCAGTAATTGCTGACCTTGCGGACCAATTGGGCATGAATGACGCCCAAATCCAACGCGCTACGCTGCGGATCTTGGTGGAGCGGGTCAGGCCTTTTGCGCTCTCCTCTGCCCTTTGGTCGAGGCCGATTACCTCCTCCGACGATCCTCGGGCAGAGATTCGAAGACAGTTTGCACGGCGCGGCGTCGCTGAAACACCTGAGCGAATAGACTTGGCATTACAGCTGTATGCTCAGTTCACACAGGACCGTGCGAAAGTTCCTGTCCGGGAGATCGACCTCATGCGCTGCGGTTATCGCTGCGAACATTGCGGCTTGGCCTTTTGCAATGAAGATCTTGTATCTAGGGGACTCATTTCGCCATTCGGCCTTCGCGGAACGGACAAGACAGATCCGCTCAAACCGCATTGGAATGGGCCCGACAACAATCGGTATCCGACGATGGACCACGATTGGCCCGTAAGTCTTTATGGCGACAACGGAATTAACAATCTTCGGGTCCTTTGCGGCGCCTGCAACCAAGGAAAAGCAAACTATTTGGCCTTGCAGCAGTTAAAACCATGGGTTGGGTTGCCGGAGCGCGCGCAGCTACTGGGTGGAAGCTCTCTCTCGTTCGATGTTTTTTATGCGCAAATCCGACGCTCGCCTAGTTGCTTCCAAAGCGGAAGAAAGGCGGACGTCACCGAACTCACTGTTGCATTAAGAGATGTTCATTCGGCTCCCGTCTTAGACAACCTAGTGACAATTGAAAGCTCGGGCTTGTAGGATTTCAACTGTCCGTATTCAGTGATCGGGTTAAGGAAGGCCTCGTTAGATGGACTAGCGCCAAAAGCAAAGCCGCTGCCACTTAGCCGAATGGCCAAAGCAGAACATGCGATGCAGGGAATTACATACCTGTTCTGGATCAAGAATCGCCAATTAAATCTCATCAGTCTAAAACGAGAATCCCGCTAAACCAGTGAGCTTCCTAATGGGCCATTTCAGAAAAGCGTTGCCAAAAGGCCCAAACCGGTGAGGTCCACAAGCAAGGGGTTTAGCGGTTCAACGATCAAATCTTGGTTTCAGTACCGATGCGAACGCAAGGTTCGCTTCGAACTGTCGAGCAACGATGAACTCGCGGCCGTACCTGTCATCAAAGATGTGCGGCAAGCGAGTTGGGCTGCCTTGGGAACAGCGTATGAAGCGCGAGTTGTTCAACGACTCAGTCGCGAGGAAGGCGTTCGCCGGCCTGCCCGGGCAAAAGATCCTCTTGATGAGCTCAGCACAACAGCGTTCCTGCGAGGAAAACTGGATGTGCCTTACATCGCCCAGGCAAATCTAACGCCTAGACACCTACCCCGGTTTCTCCAAGGCACGGGGCTGAGCCTTAACCGCAATCTCCCCGATCTCATCCGGCGGACGACGGCCGAGGGATTGGCGCAAAGGCGCTTCACTATTATCGACGTGAAAGCGACGCGGCGGGCTACTGCGTTCCACAAGACCCAAGTGGCATTCTACGTCCGCATTCTGGAGGAGCTGCTGCGCGAGCTGGAATTGTCCGCGCCTACGGCCACGCAACTCGATACGTCGGGGGAGATCTGGCGTATTCCTGATGATGGGACTGCCGAAGGAGACGCGTGGCAAGTCGAACGCTTTGCCCTGGCACCATATCTCAGATTAGTCGACGAATTTTGCAACGATGTCCTCCCCAAAATCGCCGCCAAGCGAATCGGGCCCAGTGTCGACCAAACTTTTTTCCATCTCTATTTCAAATGCGAGCAGTGCGAATATTTGGGCCATTGCTTCAAGAGTATTGGGTCGGAGTTGCCACCAGACCTCCGTGATGTCTCCGCGGTCCCAGGCCTTACACACGAAGGCAAACGCGCCCTTCTCCGACTGAAGGTGGATTCTGTAGCCGCACTGGCGAATGCCAGCGGACTTGCTGGTGCACCAGGTATCGGCTGGTCTCTGAGCCGCCGTGCGCCCTTGCTTTCAGCCAGAGCAAAGTCGCTGGCATCGGGCATGGTGATCCGGACGGAGGAGGAACACAGCTTTCTAATGCCGCCGCGTGCCGACGCCGTTTTGCTCGTGTCGGTCGATCACGACCCGGTCGATGATCGCATCGCCGCAATCGGTTATCGCCGCATTCAGGATGGCATCGTGCGCACCGAACGGATCGAAGTTCCCAGCGGCGGTAGTCTTATCGACGAAGCCGCGGCAATGATCCGCGTTCTGAGTGCTCTAATCGAGGATCTAAGCGAGATCGACGCCTCGAATGCGGCCTTGCCATCCGGCTCGCCTGCCGGTGTCTACGCCCACATCTTTTTCTATGAGCCGGCCGAGGCGACAAATTTGCAGCAAGCTATCGGTCGGCATCTGGACAATGTGACAATCCGCGAGGGATTGCTTCATCTCGTGCGGCTCTTCCCGCCGGAGGAGGTTGTCCCGGAGCCGGAATTTCGTGGTGTCCATCACCTCCCGGCGACTGCCATCCGCAGCGTTCTCGAACAGCTTTACGCGCTCCCTGTTATTGTTGCCTATGACCTGCGCCAAACCAGTCAAGCTTTGGCGCTTGTAGGCGCCGAGGCGCCCTATCGCCCGTCGGAAGCGTTCGCGCGGCCGTTTTCGTCGCTGTTGTCGATCGACGTAATTCGTCCAATACGGGAGGGGAGCGAAACCGCCATTCCGACGTCGGCGATTGTCGCAGACGTGAGCGCGCGACTAGACGCGCTCCAAGGTGTGATTAGATGGCTCTTCGACCAGAACGCCCTGGCAACGGCGGACGGGCGACCCATGCTGCGACTGGCGAAGAAGCCCTTCCGATTCCAGGCGAGCTTCGACCCCCTCAACGCCGCGGACCTGGACGTACTGCTCGCCTGCGAATTGCTTGAGAACCGCGCTGGACTGCTAGATGCGCTCGTCGGCCTAGCCCAGCCGAGCGCACGTCGCCGAGACGCGGGTCGAAGCCTGGCCGGGCTGACGTTGGCTAAGCAATGGAAGTACGGCCGCAGCCAAATCCTGCTGTTCAACGTACCGGAAACCAGCCGGGAGAGCGACCTCGGACCGGGAGACTTCGATCTGATCCTGACCGACGATTCTCCCGATCTGCGACTGGATCCGACCCTCTGGCCGCTTGTCGAATGCCGCATCCGACCCGCGGGTACTGGATACGAAGATCGGCGAGACCAGGTCCAGATTGAGGTGTCCTCGAATGTCTTTCGAGGGGCCCTGTTTCAGGAGTTGATGCGCCGAACTTCCAAAGGCGGCTGGTATATTGATCGCAGCTTTAGGGACGCGAACACCCAGAAAGCTGCTGCCTTCCTGGCGAACCTGGCGGCAGGACAAGCTGCATGAGTGCACGAGACCAGATCCTTTGCTTCCTTCGCGATCCAAAGTCCTTCGCAGCCTCGGCCTCCGATCCAGACATCTGGCTCGCCGGCCTGACCGACTTCGCAAAGCCCGCGCTTGAGGCGGCGAATGACCTACCGTTGGCTAAGGCTCAGGTCGCCGCCTGGGAAGGCATGGCGAACGCGCGCGCCGGCCTGGTGCTTGGCCCGCCAGGCACTGGGAAAACCCATCTGCTGTCCTGGTTGATTCTCGGATACATCCACGCCCGTAGTGCTGCGGGAATGCCCGCCCGCGTTTTTGTCAGCGGCTTTACTCGGAACGCAATCGGCAATGTCTTGGACGGGGTTACCAAACGGGCGGCGAACTACCTGCCGGGTGCATTCGACACCCACTTCGTTGGTACCGGCCCAGCTGCAGGTCTCTCTCCGCTAGTCCGTCACCGATCCTCGGTCTTTGGGTCCGGAGGTGCGGCGGCGCTGGCTGACCTTCAACCCACAGCCGTTGTGATGGGCGGCACTATCTGGTCACTATACCGGCTGATGCAACGCCCGGAAGCGGGCGGAGACGGGTTCACCGCCGATCTCTTCGATCTCATCTGTATCGATGAGGCGTCACAAGTCGTTCTTGGCCAAGGCCTCATGGCGCTTGCGGGTTTGAAATCCGCTGGTCGCGTCGTTGTCGCCGGCGACGATCAGCAGTTGCCACCGATCCGCGCTGGTCGAGACATCAAACTTGGACGTCGTGAACTTGGCGGTTCGCTCTACGCCTTTCTGAAATCCGGCGAAGTCCCCGAGTTCGCTCTCGACACGACCTTCCGGTTGAACGGACCGTTGGCTGCATTTCCCGAGCGGAAATTCTACATCGGCAAATATACTTCCGCCGTTGCATTCGAAAAGCTCGAACTCACCGAAGCATGGCGCGACGGACTTGAAGCCTGGGAGGTTGCGATCCTCGACCCTGAGTGGCCGGTCGCGATCCTCCTTCATGACGGACCGGCAGCCGCAACCAAGAATCCGTTCGAGGCCGCGCTCGCGGCCAGACTTGCCACGAGGCTGGCCGATCGCATGGTTGGAGCGAAGATCAGCGGCGCCTACCAGCCCGACCTTTGGCGGGAGCAATTGGCAGTGATAAGCCCTCACCGGGCGCAGAATGCAGCGATTCGCTCGGCCTTGTCGGAAGCCGTTGGCGTAGGTGCCTTTGTCGAGACCGTCGACCGAATCCAGGGGAAGGAACGCAACGCTGTCATACTGTCTTACTGCGTTGCCGATGCCGAATTCGCGCTAGCGGAAGCAGACTTCATCTTTTCGCCTGAACGGCTCAACGTCGCAGCGACCCGTGCCAAAACCAAGCTCATCGTTCTGGTCAGTCGACGCCTTCTCGACGCCGTCCCAGGCGATCAAGAGGCAATGGATAAAGCTGAAATCCTGCGCGAGTTTGTGTTCAACGCCGCGCCCACCGGGGACGCCATTGTGCGCGACCCGACGGGCGTCGATGTCAACGTACAAGTCCGGGTAATCGGGTTTGCTGGCGCCCCCGAGTTCGAAGACTTCAGCTCAGGTGAAGTGAACGGGTCAGATCTGACGACCGAGGTTCTTACTCCGCACCTGCAGGATCTGCTGGACGCGGTGGTAAAGGCTGCGAGCGCATCCGTTTATCGCTCGGCGAACCTATCGGACCTGAGCCAGAGGATGGCAACGCGGAACAACCTGTTGCCAGATCTCGTGAAACTGCACGCTATGGGCTTGATCGTGCTCAATCAGCCGCGGCCTGACATTCCCTCTTTCTGGGTCGCCAAACCGCTTGATCCTCGACGGCGTGTCTTTCCCGCGGACCCGATCACAGTCCGGTCCCGACTAGAGGAGGTCGTCGCACAGGCCCGACAAGGTCGCCTTGCTCCCCACTATTGGCGTGTCCGCGAACGTTTCGCCTGGATGGACGGCGAAGGGCGCGACATCTTCCGTCCCGTTCTCGACCAATTGAAAATTGAGGGATTGGTCGAACTGGGCATGAACGGCCAGTGGCTAAACGTAGACTGGCTGGGCACCGCCGAGCAAGACAGCGATGCGCCGGAGGTTGAGCCCGGCGAGGAACTGTCTGATGACGACTATCGTATTCTCAATGCGTTGGAGGACCTTGAGGCGGCGAGAATCAATTTCGGTGTCTTCGAGGCATGGACCTCCATCGCCACGCTTGCCGATGGCGCGACCTTTTCGCGGCAAGCGGCAACGATGGCGCTATGGCGCCTCTCGTCCGCTGGCTGGGTACTCTTGGGTGAGGACGGCCGAGTTCGCAGTCGCATGGCTGAGTTGGCGCGTGAGATCCGACAGGTCAAACAGCGGTTCCAGCGCGACGACGCCAGTCAACGTCCCTACCTCGTCCGCAGCTTGAAAGTTGAGCTCCGGGACAGAGACAAACCCGACAGACAAGACCGTCTTGATCAGTCCTTTGCCGCCGTAACACAGGGTCTGACCGATGACCACCAAAGTGCCTTGCGCGGACTGTCAGGCGCTCTGTTGCGTCAGTGGGGCGCTGATGCACGGCTTGCTGCATTCCAGGTGCGTAGTCTTGCGGCTTTGAGCCAAGCCTGGGGCGGCCTCGCTGACGATACTTTCGTGATTGCAGCCGATACCGGTTCGGGCAAAACCGAGGCTGTGGCCTTACCGCTAATCGCTGCGGCGGCGACCGACACAATCCGCGGCGTTTCCGGTGTGCGCGTGATTATGACTTATCCCCGCGTTCGCCTGGCAGCCAACCAGGCGCAGCGCCTAGCGGGATACCTGGCCGCCTTGGCCAAGGAAGACAGAATGCCCACGGTAACGCTTGGCATGCAGGTCAGCCAAGTTCCTGAGCGGCTGAGCGCTCTGGCAGATCGGGACAGAACGGCGGGGTGGGTTTCGCTCGGTTCCGGCACCTACGCCTTTCCACTCTTCGCCTGCCCGGAGTGTGGAGCGGATCTTTTCCTACAAGATGGCGCTGGCGTCGATGGTGCGGACAAACTTTCCTGCACCGGATGCGCGTGGCACTATGGTGGTTGGATTGGATCAAAAGAGCGCATGCGGGTCCAGCCCCCCGCAGTGTTCCTACCCACGACCGACTCGCTCCACCAGTGGCTTCATGATCCCCGCTATGGCCGCTTGTTCGGCGACGATCCCAATTTCGCGGCGCCACGCGCTTTGGTCGCCGATGAAATCCACCTCTATTCTCATGTTCATGGTGCCCAAGTCGGCTTCGCTCTGCGACGTCTCATCGCGCGGACCGCAATTAACGCCGCCGCAGCGGGCGGCCCAATGATAGCTGTCGGTATGAGCGCTACGCTAGGCGACCCCGCGCGTTCATGGGAGCGGCTTGTCGGCCGCCAAGGCGCCATCCTATTAACCCCGCATGCGCAAGAAAAAACGATAAACCCTCGCGGCCGCGAATACTTCTATTTTGTTCAGCCAGAAGTCGAATCGCGTGGCAAAGATATCGCCGGCAACTCGACCACGATCCAAACAGTTATGGCGCTCGCCCACGGAATGCGGCGTCGCACAGGGAACCAAGGTGGGTTTCGAAGCCTGATCTTCCTGGATTCTGTGGATAAACTGCGTCGCCTTCACTCGGCCTACGACGATGCAGAGTCCCAGAAGAACTTGGCGGTATACCGAACGCGACTTTACCCTGACGATCCGGTCACAGGGGCGCCACGCGATAGATGCTGTGGTAAGCCCTTCGGATGCGATGTTTTTACCGACGGTGAGTGTTGGTTTTTCGCCGCAACAGATAGCCGTCAGACTGGAGCTCGCGGGCTGTGTCGTCCCGGCCGACCGCTTCGCGTTGCGGAGCAGCCTGTCTTTTCGGGCACTGCGGGGCGGGTGGAGGCGCTGATCAAAGCTTCCGATGTGATCTTCACGACCTCGTCCCTTGAGGTCGGTTACGATGACCCGGATATCTCGCTTGTTTACCAACATTATGCGCCGCAAAATCTCGCGAGTTTCATTCAGCGAAAAGGGCGAGGGGGCCGCGGCGCCGACGATCGGCCAATTACGGGGGTTACGCTGTCGCTTTACAACAGTCGCGACACCTGGTGGTTTCGGAAGCCTCAGGAGATGATCTCTCCGGCGGATTTTGATACGCCTCTCAACCCTGACAACCACTTTGTTCGTCGAGGCCAACTTCTGGTGACAATTCTTGACGCCTTGGCGCGCCGATATCGGCGCGAAGGACGGCCGTCGGACCTCGCACAACCTTCGGCCGAGGCGTTCGCGGAAGCTGAAACTTTGGTTACCAGGGTCTTTGGGCCTGAGCCCTGGAGGGAATTCGATCAAGACAGCCTGGCGACATTTTGGGCAAAGGCGCGTACGAACGTCAAAATTGGTGCCTCGCCGAAGTACCTCTCCGATCTTCGGCAAGAGATGGAGTGGGCACCTGATCTCCTTTTCGACACGGTCAATCTTCCAAGCTTGGCTGTGCATGCCGGGTCAGAGCCGCCGCGCTCGGAAGACGTCGCGCTAGCCCTCGCGTTAGCGGCGCCTGGAAATGCAAGCCGGCGATTTAACCCCATAGAGGTTTACTGGCGCCCGCCAATGGATGGGGCAGGGCCATGGCTTGCCCCTGGCGACTATAGCC
>NZ_NWQG01000095.1:0-16846 GCF_002529485.1 Mesorhizobium sanjuanii | reverse complement strand
GGATGGGGCAGGGCCATGGCTTGCCCCTGGCGACTATAGCCAGGGTGCGCGCCGGAGGCCGTTTGGCGACGATCCGGAAGCTTGGCTGAGTCGTCTGCCCGACGATGCCCGTTCGCTACTTGGGAATCTCTCCCCGGACTATTTCCGCCCTGGTCGCATGACGCTGGAAACACTTGGCCGCAGGCATGGCTCGGGCTGGCAGTCTGACTGGGCTGTTCCCGATCCTGCCGCTCCTGTGGTCGAGCGCGTTCACGGAAACGATCACGAGCGGCAGCGTGTGCGGGACGATGCGCGCGGATTTCTTCGTGGATTTCCCATTCTCAAGGCATCCTTACCTCGCGCTCGCGTATTACCCGCAGGAGATATCGGCAGGTGGGTGGACCGCGTGGAGGCATTCCTCGGCGATGGTGTGGGTGGACGGGAGACCGGACTCGCCTTGGCACGCGTCTACTGGGGCGCCGACGCCGAATTGAACCTCGAAGGTCCACCAAACCAGTCCGCCGTATTTTCGCAGATATTCACGGCTCCCGACGATGGTCGTCCGATGCTGCACGGTTATCATGTGCAGACGGAGGGCGTCCGTTTTGTTCTCAAATCTAATCATTTAAAGGCGTTCGTCGCTGAGGAAGCTGCGCGATTGGCCGACGATGGGCCAAGCCGTCAATGGCACCTGGCACGGATGCTCCGATTCTTATTGGAGTCGGGCGCACAGGCCGCTGGGATCAACACGTTTGATGCCCGGCGCGCCGCGGAAATGATGGCCAGTGCCGCTGGCGATCCTGATTTGCAGAAACGCTTGAACCACCTGATGCGTTTCTGGAGCGGCGCCAATCTAAGGCAACTCTTTGAGGATATACGCAATCGGCTCCTCTCTCACCATCCATTGCTAAGCGCTGCTCGCGTGCAGCGCGTAGCAGATAGCCTTTCGGGACAAGCCTTCCAACGAATCTTTCAAGCGGCTGTTGCCGCGATCCGCCAACCGGACCGGTTTTTGCTCTATTTGGAGAGCGCGGTTACGCACGCGCTGGCCAATCGGCTGAAAGAGTCCTTTCTTCAAGTTGGACGTGGCGACGAACGCCAGGTCGTTTTGCACGTCCGTCTGCCCCTCCAGTTTTCGCAGTCGAGCGATGCCACGATCACGATTTGCGAGGCAGGCGCGTTCGGGGATGGCACAACCCGGGCATTTGTCGAGAGTTTCGAGAAATCCATGGGTCATTGGTCCGATGGATTCATCAGCGGATGCCCGAACGCGCAAGAAGACTTAGCTGTGGCTTCGTTGCTGAATCAACCGGAGAAGCACGGTGCCTGGCGTTCCATAGACTCGAGCGATCAGGCCGCACTGAGTACACTCGCTGCAGAACTCTGCCTACCGCATGGCGATCCCATCCCTGCCGCGGCTTTGCGGATCCTCTTCGATCATGAGAACATCGGATTCGAGCAATTCGCACTCTACGACATTGCCATGGCGGTGGCTGCTGTTGACGGGCGTCTTGCGGCCCAACTCGGCCGTGCCCCGACAGCCTGGGAGTTGACAAGCGCCGCGGTGGAAGCTGCCAAGGCAGAACCGGGGTCAGCGACCGGTCGACTGTTGCAAGCCTATAGTGGAATTGAAGGTGCAGTGCAGGAGGAAGCACTTAGCGCGGAAGGGCGCCTGGCTGAGCAGATCTTCCGGCTCCACGCACGGCTCTGTGTCGATGGCTGCCCGGCTTGCGTTCATCAGCCCAGCGATATGATGTCAGACAGCTTGATGGAGGCCTCCACAAGTCGCAGCCTCCTCCACCGCTTCATCTGCACGGGGTGAAGGCCTCTTGCTCAGGTAGGCCGCACGTCGAAACGATCGAGTGTGCCGCTCTTTTCGAGCCACTCCCGAACCCGTGGCGTGACCAGACGCAACGTAGCCTGCTGGTTGCCCAGCGCGGCTAAGAACTCATCCACCTCCGGCTCTCTGGTGACGGCGATGCGCTCGCGGTCAAGGTTCAAGCGCTGGGCTCTCAGCGCGACGATTGTATCTCTAAGTTCAGCAGCGGCGATGGAGTCTCTCACATTCACCGCCTCCTCGCCGCAGGCGACGAGGCGGTGTCCGAGATCGACCGCAACCCCTAGACGCTCCAGTAGCGTTCCGATGGAAATAAGCGGCCGAAATTCCTGCTCGGCGAGGCGGCGCCAATGCGTACGCAACTGCCGCTCGACATTGGCAAGCGACTTCGTGCATTCTTGGTAGCTTCCCGGCAGGTCCTGAAGGTCTGCCGATGTCTCGGCACATTGGAGCTCCTTGGCCAGATTGTTAGCCTCGCCGCGGAGGTCTTGCAAAGCCTTCGCCTGCCCCGGATCCGACACAAATGCTGTTTCTCCTGCAAGCTCAAGCACGGCCTCCAGGCGATCGATCTGCCTCTCCGCGTCCCGCAGCTTTTCGGTGACGCTGTCGAGCGTGTCGCCAAGCAGGCGCTGCCTCACTGCCTCGCCAAGTTGCGGCAGGAGTTCTTCCAGATCCAAAAGCGTGTCGCTCATCACACCACCTCCGGACTGTTGCGGTGAGATGGGTTGAGCGCTGTGGCTAGTTTGACACCCAGTTGGTGGATGCTGCTGAGCGATAATTTACCCGCGCCTTCCGCGACGCATTCGCGCACATGAATGAGCAATTTTTCGATGATATCCTCGCCGGTCTGTGAAAGTAGGCGCAGTTCCTCCAAGTCGCGCGCCGGCGCGCGCGCAAGCCAGGCGATCGTGGCTGCGTGGTCGACCGCTGTTTGCGCGTCACCCTCCACATCGAGCAGCAGTTGCTCCACGCTCGCGGGTGCACCGGCAAGGAGCCGCGGTTTGATCCGATTGTATTCCTGTTTCCATTGCGCAACTCGCGCGGTTTCGGCACTTCTCAGTTGAGCTGAAACAGCGTCGACGACTTGGTCGATACGGCTGAGATGATCCTCGATTGAACGGCCGCGAAGGTTGACGAGCAAGGTTTGAGCGCGCTGTATGATCATGCTTTTCTCAACGCGGACGATCCTGGTCAAGCCTCCCTCGAAGCTCGCGATGATCTCCCGCACTTTGTCGAATTCCTTGACGCCCGTATCGATAGCGTCTCCAGGCAACAAGTCAAAACGCAAGGTATCGCGAAGCCGCCGGATGGCGCCGGCCGCCAGCGAAACGTCGGCGAGACCAAAGTTTTTCGAGTCGCCCTGCGGTGTGCCAAGCATCTCGCGCAGGCCCTCTCGTAAACTCGCGTGCAATCTATTGCTGTCCGTGATGTTGAGATATTTTTGCCAAGGTTCACAGCGCGCCATCGGATCGCTTTTTGCGTCTTTCTCGTCGGACAAAATTGCGCGCATTTGCTCATTCGGAGGCGCGTCGGCGGCAACGGTACCGCGTAGCCACGCACGGGCAAGCAGCACCTGCACACAGGCAGCAACCGGGCTCCACCGCGACCCGTCGCTAAGCCGCGACAGCCGGCGGTCGGCGTAGTCCCGCGCCAGCGCCTCCAAGCGCCGCATCATCAACGCGAGCGCCTGGCCGTTAAAGGCCGCTGCGCCCGACTCGATCGCCTTGTTCAACGATAGTTCGAGGTAGGCTTCAAGCCCAGCCACCGCCCAATCCGCGCGGGTGACGCTGAAGTAGCTGCGTTGGGAAGGGCCAGTTCCCTCGATCTTGACCTGTTCTTGGGTGAAAAGCCGTTTGAAGCTGTGCGGATCGAGACCGATACGGCGTGGGTCGATGGCACAAACGATCTCGTAAAGCCTGTCGTTCATTTCTTTTGGCGATTCGATCGCGCCGCTCTCTCTCCAGGCGCGCACCTGGTCGCGCGCCCGCTCCAGCATCGAGCGGTTTGGCGCATTGCGCCTGGACGGGGGCGGCTCGACTTGAGTCGGCCTTCTCGGCGGGTCGCGCTGGGTGACAGGGTCCTGGCCTTGCGCGGGCGTCTGCACTAGCTCGGGCACCACGTCGGTAGGGCGTTCAACAGGCACGACACGCAGCGGCTCCTGCCTGACGGTCGTCATGTCGCTGCCGATCCACGGCAGGTGGAAAGCGGTGAACACGCCCTCGGGCACACGCGCGAAAGCCCGCTGTCCATTGTCGAGGCGCGTGACATCCGCCCGGTTGGGATCGCCCCAATAGGCCAGCACGCGCCGCATCCTTGCCTGGTCCCGCTGATTGCCTTCCAGCCCGACCTCGACCATGCGGTTCAACTGCGCCGACAGTAGGCGGGTTTCTGGCCGCAGCGAGTGGCTCTCCATCAACGGTGTCGGAAAGGCGCCCGTCTCGATCGCCTGCGGTTGGGCCAGATTGGGGCTGAGCACGGCCTGCAGGATGCCGCGGGGCGTCTTCCAGGTCATGCCGCTGTCGCGTTCGTTGAGCGCGTCGTAGAATCGACCGAACGCGTCGGCTGTGAAAGGGAACAGCCCGATGCCGTCGATCTTGCCGAACACCGCGTGGCAACCCTCCTGAACAGGGCAGGCTTCGCAGCGGTTCGGTGGCGGCAGGTCGGGATCCTCGCGCCTTCTCTCGCGCCATGCCTTCAGACCCGCGTCGCCTGTGCGGATCGCGGCAAGATAGCGAGCCACAAAGTTGTGCCGCATTGCCTCGTCCCGCAGCGTGGCGACATCCTGGAGGTCTCCCTCATGCTGCGCCAGGCCGAGACTGATCTCATGAGTGATGCGGCCGAGATAATTGCCAGCCAGATCCTTGCGGTATTTTGGCGTGATCCCGACCACGGAGATCAGCGGACACATATCGCTCTCGCCATCCCCGCCGCGCGTCTCGGCATTGGTTACGAGCACATCGGTCAGGCTATCGTCGAAGCCCTCCCAGGTGGTGATGTCCTCGAGCAGCAGCACAAGCCTTTGCCCGCGCGCGGCCAGCACCTCGCGGATTTGCCTGAACAGGCTCTTCAACCCCGCCGCCGAAACGCCGATCAGGCTTTGCACGGCGTCGTTGCGCCGCCGGTTAAGAGCGTTCATTAGCGCCATGCTGGCCGGCAGTTCCGTTGCCTTTTCCCGCTCGATCTCTTCGGCGCTCCACCCCGCGTTCTTTAGGTCTTCGATCGTCGCGGCTTCTCCCGTCAGCCGTAACGCAAGCCGCTCTGCACCAAGAGAGACGCTGCTGTTGGCGATACCTGCACAGCAATCCGCCAGTTCCTCCATGTCGAAGAGATTGAAACTTGCCGATTGTGAATTGCGAGAATCGCTATCGGCGGCTCCTCGACCATCCATCAGGCGCAGAATGCGCGACGGGCCGGTCCAATTGTCCCTGAGGTGCAAATAGCTGAGCAACTGGTCCGGGCGATTGGTTTTGCACCATTCCTGATCCCCTAAAGGCGGATCGAAATGATCGGGATGGGCGGAACTGGCCAGATTGCCGAGTAACTGTCGAGCGCGGCCTTGCGCGGTCGCCTTCTGCGGACGGCCGAGCTTGTCGAACAGTTCCTGGAACTCGGCGGGCAGACACTCGCGCAATTGTCGCAGCGCCCCTTCGAGGCTGCCGTCGGCGCGCTGCAGCAGAAGCTTGACGTCGCGACCCTCCAGCCAGTTGACCGAAAGCCAGCGGATCAAATGCGATTTGCCGGAACCGGGTTCGCCCTGGACGACACAGAAGGCGTGCCGACGCCCAGGATCGGAAAGGGTCCAGAGCACCGCTTCCTCGGTAGGCTCTTCGATTTCGCCGGCGTGGCTGCCCGAAACGCTGAACCCCGCGATCGGCGTATGGGTCGCCAGGAACACGCCTTCGTGACCCTCCAGCGCCTCGTTGCTGATGATCCTGGAGACGTCCTCCGCGTTCCAGCAGGCCTTCAGGGGTAGCTCCATCACACCACGTCCAGTGATTTGGCTACGACTGCGTAAAATGCCTGCAGCCGGTGCGTGTCCTGGGACAGTCGTATCAAGTCTGCTGCATCCCCAAGCAGTTTGAGTTCAATCACGCCGTCATCATGCAAGTTTCGCAGCGCGGCACTGAGGATCGGAGAGAGCTGGCGCGGCCGCTCGGCATGCTTGATGCGCCGCGTCGCCTCGACGAACATCGGGCCGCCATCGAGGTAAGGCAGCCGCTTCGCCAGAAGCGAAAGAAAGGCGACGGCCGGGATTTCTTCATTTTGCCTCAAGCCGGCGCGCGTAAGCTCGCGCGCTACGCGCCGGTCGATCAGGGGATGCCATTGCAGCGCCCCTGGGAACGACACGATGAGCCCGAGGCTAATCAGCCAGCGGCGCCAGCTTGGCAGCTTGGTGCGATTGATGCGGCGGTCGCCGTCGTCGTCGGCCGCATCCGGCAGCGCCTGCTCGGCAGCGTCGGCAAAGCCGTCGGCGGTTGACTGGCTGATCCACCCCACGCTGCCCTCGGCATCGGATTTTGCGGCCAGCCAGGCAAAGGCTTCGAGCACGACTCCGTCCTTCTCGGCGCTGTCCAGTGTCGCCAATCGGTCATGCACCCAGTCCGAGAAGGCGGCATTCGTGCTTGCATCGCAGCCGGGGCTCAGCCGCAGCATCGATCCGTCCGCCTCGACGGCGCCAAGGCTGGACGCCGCGCCAACCACCTGCTGGAAAGCGGTGGGCTTCTCAGCCACCTCCTGGTTATCGCGCGTGAAGCCTGGGTTGAGCCAGCCTGCCGCCTCGGCGCGGTCGAGCGCTCCGCCGCTGTCGGCGAGCAGCGACACCAGCGACCAGACGCGCTCAGGCGTTCCCTGCGTTGATGACAAGAGGCTCATGCGGCCAGTCCTCCAGATGCGCTGAGGCTATCCAGCACAGCTTCGTCGTATGGCGCCTGCCGTGAGACGAGTTGGTCGAGGCGCCTCTCCCTGATCTCCTGCTCGGGGCGCGCCACGACCAGCAGAGGAAGCGCGGGACGGGCGGCAATCCATTGCAGGCACCGCTGCAGCAGCGCCGCGGCCGGGGCTGCCTCGCTGGGCATCAGAACCGCCGTCGCGAACCCGGCGAGCACCACCTGAGCCTCGCCAATCAATTCGCCATGACTGAGCACCAGCCCCAGCCTTTCCGTCGAGCCGGCGAGTGTATGAGCGACTTCCGGCGCCAGCGCGTCGGGGACAACAAACTGCTCGATGCCGACTGACGCCAGGCGCAGCACCAGTCGCTCGAGCCCCTTCTCATAGGTCGGATCGGCCGGCACGACCAGTGTCGCACCTAGCGGCAGCAAGATTGGGCCGGTCCGTGGCCCGCCGGGCCAAGCACGCTCGAGGCCCATGCAACGGATACTTCGGGGTGGCGTCTCGCTGTGCGCGCGGCATCCAGGGCAGCGGCCACAGCGCGCAACGTCGGAGCCGGCCTCGTGCTCGATCATTGCGAAGACATCGCTGATGAGGCAGTGATCCACGGCCTTGCTCATGATCCCGACAAATGCATCGAGCTCGGATTTTGCGACGGCCCGCTCCGCGTTGCGAAGCGTGAAGATGCGGTCCCACAAGGTAACGCTGTCCGGCTCGAGCAGCCCGGGTTCCTTGATCTCGACATCCCAGACCGCCCCATCGTCCTTTTGTGTATCTACCGAGAGTACTTCAAGGACGCCGGCGCGCTGCATCAGATTGATGAGGGCCATGTTCCACTCTCGGTTATAGCTCTTACGCCAGCGGGTGCGCTTGATGCCCTCGTGTTCGGCATCGAGGTCGAGCCGCATGCGTTGCCGACCGGCTTCCCAGCGTGGTTGCGAACGGCTTTGCAGCAGCGCCTGCCAGCGCGGCTCCGCAAGCTCGCGCGTCAGCCAGGAGCCGAGCGCCTGCGAATAGGCGGTACTGACGTCGGAGTGGACTTTCCACACATGGCGCGTGAATAGGCAGACCGCCAGTCCCTGGTGACCGTCGCGGGCTGCGCGTCCGATCTCCTGATACCACCGCGACGGGCCCTCCGGCAGGCAGGCGTGGACGACTGAGCGCACATTGGCCTTGTCTATTCCCATGCCGAACGCAGAGGTCGCAACCACGATGTCGATCTTTTCGTCGGCCCAGTCGTCGACGATGCGGCGGCGTGCCTGCGTGCTGGTCACCTGTCCCGTAAACAGAGCGATGCGCTCATAGCCGCGATTGACCAGCCGGCGATGAAGATCCTCGGCCGACACGCGCTCATCGCGGCGCTTGTCGGCCTCGTCGCCCTCGCGCGCGGCGGCGAGCGTTGTATAGAGGATCATTGGCCGCGGCACCCGGTCGATGACGAAATCCAGCGCCGCCTGCCGCTCTTCGGCGGTGACATATGACTGTACAACGAGATCGAACTCGTAGCGTGCGGTAGCCGCGTCGACTTCCAGCCATGGACCCGTCGAGGCGTAGGCGCCACGCAGGATCCGGCGCGCCGATTGCGGCAAAGTCGCGGACAACAGCAAGAGGTTGAGCGCCGGATTGCTCTGCCGCAGTTCCGCCAGCAGGCCCGGCAGTCTCTGGAAGTCCGGCCGGAAACCGCGGCCCCAACTCTCGATGATATGCGCCTCGTCGATCACGAAGGAGCGCAATTTCGCCTTGAGGCTCGTTGCCTTCGCGTGCGCCGGCATTGCGGCCTCAATGAGCGCCGACCTAGCGGCTCCGAAGGCGAATTCAGGCGACATAATCAGGATAGGAATCTCGCCGCGCCGAAAGGCGTTGAGTAGTTCATCCCGTTGTTGATCCTTCATATCGCCGATCAACGCCTGGCTGTGCTCGAGACCTGGCATTTTGGAAAGCGTGCGAGCATGGTCGAGTGCCAGTGATACGGTCGGCGTAATCACAACGCTGCAACTGTTTGGTTCGCTTGCCCGGCTCCGGAGCGCATCAAGCTGGAAGAGAAGGCTCTTGCCCGATCCGGTCGGCATCGAGACCATCAACGCGCCGCCATCAGGCATGGTGAGCAGTGCGCGCAGGCCCGCCTTCTGCGCCGCCGTGCGATAGAATGGGTAGGGCGTGTGACGCAACAGAACCGCGTCCGCCGGATGCTCAGACTGCACACGCCTATGCTGCGTGTCGATTGCGTCAGCCTTCCAGAAGCCAGAGGGGGCACGAATGTCTTGCTCGTCGACGATTCTCAGCGCTTTTGCTCCGAGCGAAAGTCCGAATCGCGCCAGTAGATCTTTCTCTTGCAAGGAGAGGCTGAGCCCGATCTGGTCGAGGTCAAGACGACCACCAGAAAGCCGCGCAAAGGAACGCAGCAGCGCCAGCCGATCGCTAGCTGTCCGCGCACCTGAGAGAGCCAACCGGCAACGTTCCTTGCCCTCCTCCAGCCAGTCCGGTTCGGCGAAAGGGTTTACCAGTTTTTGGTCCGCTTGAACGCTCACTATGGCCAATGCTGAGTTTCCCTCCTGAGCGCAGCAAAAGACTATTTTTCGTAGATCGCAAGCACATTAAGATCGGGACCATCCTTTAGGGTGCCGATCAACATCATACCGTGGCCATAGCAGCTGCGAGATAGCCGGCAGGCAAAGGTTCCGGTGTAATAGCGCCCTCCAGCTTCGACATGAACGTGCATTGTAAGTCTTTCCTCATTTAGGGAAAGGCGATAATCGATCCAATCGACGCAGCTATTCTGTTCGGCAGCGGCACTTTCTATCGTCGCCATGGCCACGTCCGGGTCGAAATTTTCGCTGAGCCATTCTAAAGTTCCTTAGTTTCTCGCCGATCCTGCGGGGGTCTGTCACCATCGGGATTAGACCCCGGACAGCCAACTCGGCAAACTGGAGCCTGACTGAGCGCCAAACCTCGCTCTCAGTTCTTTGCGTTTGCGGCCGATACCTGGAGGGTGCGATCTTGGGTGGCTTTAAAGGTGGACCGCACCACGGCGTCATAGAAGCGGCTCAGATTGGTCGGGTCGACAAACAGCGGCGCGTCCTTCACCCACATCAATGCGTCGGGGAGCCCGTCCATCTCTAGAATATTTGCAGTTTTTCCGTGGCAACCTCAGCGGCTTGGCGTCTGCCGCCTTTCATCAGACTAGCCAAAAGAGTCCTGATCATCCTGTTTGCCGATTGCAGCTGCCAAGTAGTAGTCTGGGAGCACTAGGCTACGAACTCACTTTTGAATTTGAAATAACCATTGGCGCGTAGTTCACAAGAAGGACAGTTCCCGCATCCCCACCCCCATTCGTGATGTTCTGTCCTGTTGCCGTGGTAGCAGGTATGCGTCTTGTCGAGAATGAGGTCTACAAGCGCCTTGCCCCCAAGATTATGAGCCATGAGCCAGGTCTCGGCCTTGTCAATCCACATGAGCGGCGTGTGAACGACAAAGCGTTGGTCCATGCCCAGATTCAGGGCCAGTTGCATGGCCTTCATCGTGTCGTCGCGGCAATCAGGATAACCAGAGTAATCGGTTTCGCATACGCCAGTAACGATATGCTGTGCGCCGCGACGATAGGCGACGGCAGCCGCAAAGATCATAAAAAGGAGATTCCGGCCCGGCACGAAAGTGTTGGGAAGACCATTGGCAAGCATCGCGATTTCAACATCCTGCGTGAGGGCAGTGTCGCTGACTTGACCTAGGACCGCGATATCGATGACACGATCCTCGCCGAGCTTGCCGTCCCAATGCGGAAATTCCTGGCGAATCGCTGCGAGCACTTGCGGGCGAACATCAAGTTCGACGCGATGGCGTTGGCGATAGTCGAATCCGATCGTCTCGACGTGTGCGAACCGCTCAAGCGCCCAGGCAAGACACGCGGTTGAATCCTGCCCACCAGAAAACAGGACGATTGCTTTGGAGTCTTCCATGATGTCCTCTTCACCCTTCGTATTCAGCCCAGCAATCAGGCGTCTCGTAGACGACAACCGCAGACGTCTGCGGAACCGCAGGCTTGATGCGGTTCCAGATCCAAATTGCAATGTTTTCGGCAGTGGGGTTTTCCAAGCCTTCGACGTCGTTGAGACAATAATGGTCGAGTTGAAGGAGCAATGGATTAAACGCCGCCTCCACGTCGAAAAAGTCTACGACGAAGCCGGTATGAGCGTCGACAGGCCCCTCGAGGCGGAGTTCGATTCGATAGGAATGGCCGTGCATACGGTGACAGCGGTGCGTCAACGGCACATGGGGCAACCTGTGGGCGGCCTCGAAGGTGAATGCCTGAGTTATTTTCATCTGATTCCAAGTTGCTTGTGGGTTTGAAGGCTGAGTTGCCAACGAGGGTTCGCAAGGCAGTAGGCGACTGCGTCCTGCGTATTCGATGCGCGATCAGGCCCATCCATTGGCTGGAGCAGAAAATGATCGAAGGCCAGTGCTTCAAAGCGCTGCGGTTCTGCGCCCACCTGCGGAAATACCAACTTGAGTTCGTTTCCGGTTTTAATCGCGATTTCAGTGCCTGACTTTGGACTAACGCAAACCCAGTCTATCCCTGGGGGTGGCGTGAGCGTACCGTTGGTTTCGACGGCGATCTCGAACCCCTTGTCATGCAGGGCGTCGATAAGAGGCGGGTCGATTTGGAGCAGCGGTTCGCCGCCTGTCAGTACGACGAACCTGCGCTGGGCTAGCGAGGGGGACCATTTCGCCTCGACGGCCCTAGCTAGGTCATCGCAAGTTGCAAAGCGACCGCCGCTGTCGCCATCCGTGCCCACAAAATCCGTGTCGCAAAACTGGCACACGGCCTTCAGGCGATCGGCCTCCCTGCCGGACCAAAGATTGCATCCGGCGAAACGGCAAAAAACGGCCGCTCGTCCGGCCTGGCGGCCCTCACCTTGGAGGGTATAAAATATTTCTTTAACTGCGTAACTCATGGCTTTTCACGCTGCCCGTTCGGATTCGGCCAGGCGCCGCTTGAGGACCTGGACTAAGTGAAGTGATAATTGGCGGACATCGGAGGGAACGTTCTGAAGTCCGTTCCAACGTCGGCGCTCAGCGCCGAACTCCCACTCGCCCCCGCTCCAAGCGGTCCTACCCTTTAGCAGCCGCAAGCCACTGGCAAATTCGTCGCGTGTGGCAGCACCCGTAACGCTGTTGAGAAAGTCCATGACATATCCAAGCGCGATAATGCCCGTGCCATGAATCAACCGAGAGGTCTTAGGCGTCTTGCCGGCCCAATCATCTGCAAAGACGTGTTGCACTGCATGATAAAACTCGCTCATCATCGTGACGCCCCGATCGAGCAAAAGCTCATCTTCACCCGCATAAAGGCGCAGCGCTCCGTCACTTAGAGAATTCATGATTACTCGCTGCAGAACTGTGTCTCGGATGACTCCCTTTGGGTTTGTCTGTTGTTTGATCAAGCCCCTCAGGGACGATCCCTTGCGGTAGTTAAGCGCCTCTGTAGCCAAAGCCGCTTGCGATCGACTTGACATGCGGTGCGGCAGATCTCCCACCTTTGGGAGCAATTCGTACACCAGCGCCTTTGGCAGCGGACGGGTGTTATTCACAAGGATGAACTGTTTTTGCAGTTCCTCCTCTGTCTCACACAGGAAACCCGACACGAGCACTTCGAAGTCGCGGCCTCGCAGTTCCGAAAGCGCCGTAAAACGCTGTTGTCCATCAACGATCCAACCGGGCGGGCCATTGGACGTATCTATGACCAGTCGGCAGAGGCGACTTTCCGGATTCGTCGCCGGCTCTAACCAAGCGTGCCCCATGAAGGCGACCACGATAGCATTGGGCAAGATTGAGTTCGGCTTTTCGAGATAATCACGGATTTCGCGAATGTGCCCCGCGATCTGCGGCCGCTGAAAACCTTGGAGCGCCCCGCCATCATCACGACCCGCCCGCTCGATTCGAGCGATGCGTGCGACTTCCGCCGCATTTGCAACGAAGGTGAAGACCGTCAGTTTCTCGCTCTGAACCGGCGCGAGCGCATCAAACCGAAGAAAATGTTGCTTGTTCATACGCTCTCCCGTCGGAATTCGCTCAAGTGGGTGTGAAAGACGTGGAGGTTGTGGATGCCGCGTCGCTTGTTGCGATTTGAGGTACGGAAGATCACGGCCTCCACGCCGCTCTCCCGGCAAACTCGGCAGCTACATCTCTCCCAGGGCCGATCGCCAAGGGTGTGGGCGTAGACCTTGCGCTGTCGGGTTGCTGCGTCGGCACGACGACTGGTTGACGCCTCCTCATGCCAATTCAGGGCGGCCCAATAATCCATCACGGCATCAAGGCTTTGGTCCAGGGTCGCGCCGCCGTCGGCGTATGCGCGCACGCCGCGAAGTGCGGCGTCTTCAAGACGCCTCGCATCCTCCTGGTTGAGGCTGCCTTCCAGCGCCTTATGTTTGAGCTTGTTGTTCTGGGTCGCCTGTGGAATACGAATTGCGGTGTAGTATGAGAGGTCGCCGTCGGGCGTCCGCGCCCAGTAATTCTTCCGGGCATCCTTGAAGGCGCGCAAGAGCGGTGACGTCGTATCGAAACTGGTTACGCGGTACTGTTCCAGTACAGCCAGTTCCTCGATTTTCCCGAAACCGAGAAGATGCAGTCGAACCCGATCGGGGAGAGCATCACGCAGAGCTTGTAACACTCGGCGAATCTGATCGATCCTTAACGGCACGGTGCCACCGATCGCTAAATAGTCGTATCCCATGCTGGCCAGGTTGCGGGCAGCCTGCGCCATACTCTCAGCCGACCAACCTTGTATGACTCCCATCGGCGTGAAACCTGGGCCTACTCCCTTGGCCGATTGGTAAAACTCGGTCGCATTCTGAAGAGTGATTTCGTAGCGACGACGCACATCATCTGGCACATCGTCGAACTCCCGCGTCACCCCCACGTCGTCAAAGTCGAAGATAAGGTGATCAGGCGAGCAGCCGTGTGTGAAGCCGCCGTCAGCATAAAATTCCGCAGTGTCATCGGCACTATATGGCGGCTCCGGCAGATTCCGGTACGTAAAGGCGCCGCAGTCGCCCATCATCAAACTTCCTGGAAATCGATCGAGTGGATAGCGCAGGAATCGTCGGGCACCCTCGCGACGAAAACGCATCAACTGGGCTTCCGAATATTTTCCTGGCTGCCGTGCGTCGCCTACGATGCCGCGGGAAACAAGGATACCGTCATACGGTGCCTGTTCGAGGAACTCGTGGGGGTACTGGTCATCGCGGTGAACCGATCGGCCCGCGCCGTTGCGATCAGCAACAAAATCATACTCTGGATCGATCGTATCGACGCTGTCAGCGAAGACGAATTGCATCACGCGACCTTTGCAAAGGCATGCATATGGTCAAGGCGCGCTAGATGCCCAGACAACAGCTTGATGTCTCGTCCAACATTCTGAATTTCATTCCAGTCGCGCTGCAACTCCGCCCACCGGCCGTTTGTCCAACGACAGTATGGAGCGATGCGCGTCAGCGACTCGGTCGCGTGGAGCAGCAGGTCCGTACCAGGAGCAGCGCGCGACATTATGCGATCCATCAAAAGGCTCATCGCCTCGATGCCGGCTGAATGCATAAGTCGGCTTTCGGTCGCTGGACGACCCCACGCTTCAGGAAAGACGCGGCGCACAGCTGTCCAGTAAGCGATAAGAATGCGGTACATTGCATCGACATCGGCGGGATACTCAGCAGTCGCCTTGTACGGCGCGAGAGAGCCAAGAGCACTGTTGATGCTGTTACGAATCGCCTTGGTCAACGCCGAGTCGGTGATGACGGCCGCCGCGGAGTCTTCAGAAAGCCTTTTGATAAGACCTTGGAATGGAGAATCAGAAGAAGTTTGAAGGAGATTGACGAGTTCGCTAGGGATTTTCCGAGATGACAAGTCACGCGGAAAGGTTGTGTCCACTTCTGGAAGCAGTTCGTTGATTAGCCGAGGATCGAGCGGTTTGGCCTTGTTGACCAAGATGAACTGTTCGCGATGGACAGACAGTTCCTCCGACACAAAGGCCACGACAGGAACTGGAAAGCTCTTGTTCTGAGCTTGAGACAGGGCAATCGAACGCTGTTGGCCATCGACAATCCAAGCGGCCTTAGGGCCGTCGTTCGGAAGTGGTATTCGCAATGTTCCCGCCTCACACGACCTTACGTCGCCGCCGGGCTTTTCGCCCCGCGTCTGGGTGAAACGCGCGCGCGGTGAGAGCGCCAGAATAATGGCGTTCGGGAAGAGTACGGGCCCCTGATCGAGAAACTCGGTGATCGCTTGGACGTGGCTCTTGATGCCTTTGCGCTGAAATCCCTGCAAAGACCCTTCGCCGTCCCGGTGAACGCGGCTGATCTCCGCAAATTTGAGAAGGTCGGCTCCGGCGACAAAGAAAGCATAGACAGCTTTGTCGGCCTGTTCGGTGCGAACGGCGCGAACAGCGAGCATTGCCTCGTTGTTTTTTCGCGGACGCGTCATGCAACTTCCCTTTGCTCGACTGCGACTCGGTAGAGACGACTAAAGCGCGATTGCTCGCACGCAACACCCTCTTCATCCCGAAGCGCGCGGAGGATTCGTGCAATGCCTGATTGCGTCTGAAGGCGCGCCAAAATTAGCTGAACGATCTCCGCGTCATTGCGGCGTGGGCGGCGTGGGCGGTCAGGGGCCGCCACTCCTCCAATGGCAGCCTCTACGGCTGCGTAGTCGGCATCTCGGTCATATGCGTCACGTTTGGTCGCCACCAACCGAACAAAGTGAAGCATGGCCCGTTGAGAAAAGTCGGCCCGGGTACCTGGAAGGATCGCGTCCAACCGATCGTCGTAGGGCGCAACCGATTGGGCGAGTGTAACTGGTAAGGCCGATGCAAGAGATGCGCCGAAGATACGCAGCCGCGCCAAGGCTTGAGGTCCCAGTTCATTCAAGCTCTTGCCTACCATCTCGGCATATGGACGGGTAAGTGCGATGAGCACTCGCCCAGAACCTTGGCCGAATGCATCGCCCCACTGATCCGAATACGCACCTGACATAAGGCTGGCAAACCAGGCTCCGGCATCGAACTCATCCGTTACCCGGGCCGCGACGGACTCAGCGTGCCCCCCGGACACAGTGAGCCCATAGAGTGGGACTTGCCGATTTATATCCACTAGGCCCAACCCGGCAGAAAGGACGTAAAGCTTGGCATCGGCGATATTTGCGGCCTGGGTCGCGAGCGCAAACCCTCGACCAGCATAGAGTGCGCCGGCGGAGGCCGCGAGCGGTAGCGCCCGCGTCTTCGTGTTCCAAGCAGTTTGAATCACCTCCTGTGAACCCATGGGCAAAGAAACTGCCGTCGCCGCGAACGGCGCTCGCGCCATTTTTCGATGGGTGCAGATAGTCACAACAACAGCAACCGGCTTGAGCGTTGCGTGTCCCAGAGTTCGAGTAACTGCTGCCGGGGTCATCGATAACTGCGCCTCAAAATAGCCCGATCGCGTAATAGTGCCGCCTTAGAATCTATATCTGGTGGGGTTGGCGGCTTTTTCTACAAGCTGTGTACGCTTGCACAGTGTCAGCCCATTAGCTACGGCAAACCGAGTGATTTGGCAATCGGGAGCCCGATAAATGGAAGCGTTTGCCAAAACTTTGTTGTGAATGACTGCATTTATTGCCGCTTTTGCGCGGTTCTGGAAGGCGAATGGCAAACGTTTTCTGACTGCAACGTCCGCACTGCCGAAACTCGTATGAACGCCCGACAACCGGATTAGGTCGATGCCCAAGCCGAGAATGACTGTAGGTCTGACTGTCCTGAATCTATTCCGGGCTCATGGAGGAGTAAAATTGCGAAGGCGCAGCGGAGTCTTCAGGCAGATCGTCCAGCCCGAACCGCTTCGTCAGGTGGTAGAATTTACTCTACATTTTTGTGCCGGTTGCATCGAAGCTGCATCTTACGGATGTCCACTTCACCCTTGAGGAATGGAAACGGCCCTCCTGGTCGATTTTTCGCCAGGCGGATGCGCCGTCTCGCTTTCGCTCCGTGAAGACTAATCGGGGTCTAACCGGTCCAAGAAAGCCCGCTAGAAGCCAGTAACGAATGTGGGGTAAAATGTGGGCTTCGCCTAGCGAGCAACGCAAATATATTGAAAATTCAAACCGTTGTTTAATTTTGTGGCGGAG
>NZ_NWQG01000094.1:0-1705 GCF_002529485.1 Mesorhizobium sanjuanii | reverse complement strand
CCCGTAAACACACTTTCCAGGCGTGCGCCTTCAACCACTCGGCCACCTCTCCGTCTCGGCATGTCGCATCGGCCGGTTTCGCCGCGCGGGTTGGGGGACATGCAACTCCCGTTGAAATCCGGCCCGGAATGTCCGCACCGTGGGCGCCGTCAACCAGCGGCATGCCCTTGGCGCCCAAGCCGTCAAAGCAACAGGCGCGGGGCTCATCTAGTCGATCCGGCGTCGAATGCCAAGCCATAACGGCGCTCTATTCGCTTTGCCGGCCAAAGGTGGTTTTGCCGCGCTGCCGAGGTCGCGCCCGCGATGTGTCGCTCCATGAACGCTGATTGATCAGAAGCTTCAATTTCGCGTGTCGCGATTGCGAACAAGGGGCGCGCGCACTATCTCTTAGCCCGAAACAGACAAATCTGGCCGAAACAGACAAGTCTGGCAAAGTCCCTGGGGAGGGAAGGTCTGGATGCTGCGCTTTCTTTTCCGTCTCGCGGCGATGGTGGCGCTTTCCGTTTCCGTCATCATGGCGGTGCTCGACACGACACGGTCGGTGGCGGCCTCCGCGCTGGTGCTGACCCCGCTCAATACCAGCTGGCTCGCCGTCTCGCCCGATACGCGAAGCGCCTTCGAAAGCTTTGTCCGCGACAAGGCCGGGTCGCTGCTGTGGGACGGCGTCATCGCCTTTGTGCTTAACCAGCCCGGCTTTGCGGTGTTCGCGGTGCTTGCGCTTGTTCTCTACATGATCGGCTACAGGCGGGAGCGGCCGACCGGGCGGTTTGCCCCGACATAATGATCTAGTGACCTTCTGGCGTCCCCAACGAAGAGAAATCCCAAATAATCCCAATAAAGAGAAAGGGAGACTGCTTAATGTTTTTTCTCAGCGATGTGCTGAACAAGAAGCTCAATCTGCCGAAGCCCGCCGAGGCGCTGCCAGGCCGCGCCAAGGCGATCCCGACGGCATCCAGGCATTTTGTCTCGAAGAGGCCACTCAAGGGCCCCTATCCCGAAGGGCTGGAGACGGCGCTGTTCGGGCTGGGCTGCTTCTGGGGCGCCGAGCGCCTGTTCTGGCAGGTCGAGGGCGTGTGGGTCACGGCGGTCGGTTATGCTGGCGGCGTCACCCCCAACCCGACCTACCAGGAAACCTGCACCGGCCTTACCGGCCATGCCGAAGTCGTGCTGGTCGTTTACGACCCGAAGATCGTGTCCTATGCGGAACTGCTGAAGCTGTTCTGGGAGAACCATGACCCGACCCAAGGCATGCGCCAGGGCAACGATGTCGGCACCACCTACCGTTCGGCGATCTACACCTTTGGCGACGGGCAGTACCGGGCGGCGGTGGCGTCGCGCGATGCTTATGAAGCCTCGCTGCGTGGCGCAAATCACGGCAAGATCACCACCGAGATTGCGGCAGCACCCGAATTCTTCTTCGCCGAGGAAGACCATCAGCAATATCTGGCGAAGAACCCCTATGGTTATTGCAATCTGCAAGGCACCGGCGTCGCCTGCGCCATTCCGGCTTCCGTCTCCGCCTGAGTTGACGAGCAAACTTTTGCTTGGATGCATGTCGTTATCCCAAAACCGCTGCGCACTTTTGGGCGACATGCATTTGGTGAAACGAACGAGCGGTGGCGTCGATGCGCGGCGCCACCGCTTTTCCAAGAGGTCAAAATTCCACGTGAATTTTGTTTCGGGCCGTGCCAGATTGACCCCAAGC
>NZ_NWQG01000093.1:0-64300 GCF_002529485.1 Mesorhizobium sanjuanii | reverse complement strand
GGCTTGAGCCGGCCGGTCAGTCGGCCGGGTTCCAGATGACGGCGTAGGTGTCTTGATCGTCTTGGCCGGCGGCGCGGCCGAGATTGGCGTAGAGCTTACGCGGACCGAACTCCGGTGCGGCGATGGACAAGCTCACATAGTCGTTGCCGGAAGTCTCCCCGGTTCGGATCCAGCCGGCGCCGACCTCCACGCCCTGCGTCAACACCCGGAAGTCGGGATGGTTGTCGGCGGACTTGCTCCGATTGGGCACGATATCGATGTCGGCGCGGACGCTGAGCGTCCTGAGCTGGCCTTTGTAGCTGCCGTTTTCCTGCTTGTTGACGTAACCGATCGCGGTCATTTTCCTGTCTCCTTTTGCTGTCGCCGGGGACCATTCCCCTGCGATGGCGGACCGTGATGGGCGCGTCCGGACCGCCCGAACCCGGCAGGGCCGCAGCGGCAGCGAAGGACCCGAGCGGGCAGCTTTTTTGAAGCGAAGCGCGCGCGAGGAAGCCGCGTCATGCGGCGGGGAAAAAAGCTGGTGGCGAGGGTTTCGGGCGGGCTGGAACCGCCCATAGGTCAATGAGCCAGCCGCAGGGGAATGGTCCTCAAGACGTGTGGGGACAGGTCGCGTGATCGGGTGAGCACAACAAGCGATCGGAACGCGTGCGGCGGGTTCCGCGCGCTCAACACCGTGCCGAATCGATAAATGTGCCCGTGCACCGGGAGCCCCAGCAGGCATCTCGGCGTGGTAATCGAGCACTGACAAGGGCGAGCTTTGGCGGCCGGATGTTGTTGCCGGAAGGGGGTCCAAGGGGCGGAACGTGCAGCCAACGCGCCCCGGAGAGGCGCCAACCCGCGGCTATCGACGAGCCGCCTCGGCATGGCGGACTCATTCGAGGGTAACAGCGACCGGGCCTTGGCCCATTGATCGGCGGTCGGAAGCCGCCGCGTTTCGTGTGTTTTCGGTTGGGAACTTGGTCGAATCCGCGCCAGCAGGTTCCATTGGAGCGAAACCGATCGTCTCGGCGTGATCGAGGAATTCGACCACATTGATACCGATGGCCTTCGCGAGGTCCGCCTGGCTGAGACCAGACGCTTTTCTTTTATCGACGCGGACATACCCGGGTGATCGGCCAGCCGCCATCCGCCAAGGTTAGGTCGTTCCTAGCGGCGCGGCGGGCACGGCTGAGCCGCGTCCGAAGTCGACGAGGAAAGGGTATTGCTCCCCCGATTTCCGAAGAAGGCCACTGGTCGCAATTGCCCCTGTGGGCCGTGGCGATCTTTTGGTCGCGCTTGCGACATTCTTGTCAGCCTTCGGGACACAACAATGTTTTCGGATAGGCGCGCACGAGGGGGCAAATCAAGGAATCTCAATCATGCAAACGCCGTGACGCCCAGCCGGACTCGATCCTCATGGCGTGGAGACCGGCGCGCCGTGCTGAAGAGCTCGAAGGTGTCAAAGGCCTTCCTCGACAGGGGGAGCAGCAACAGCGCGATCGTAGGCGCGACGGCCGCGTCTTCGCAGATCGCAGCCTGCGCACGCAATTACACGCTAGAGACAAAGCCTTACGCGGTCGATGCCGGCGTGCGGCAATGCATCGGCTCGGCCCGTCCGGAACGGTTTTCGTCTTCCCTAGCCGGTGCGGAAGTTCTGACTACTCCGACAGTATAGCACCTTTGCGGTCCGGGTGACCAAGCGATTGTGCGGCGCGCGCCGTCTCGGTCAAGGCACGGCGCCCTGCTCAAGCCGACAGGGCTTCGGCAAAAGATAGTCCGATTCGGTGCCCCCAAATGAAATGGCATAGCGCTTGCTGTTATCCGTTAGAGCCCATCAAAGCACGTCGAAAGCGATGAACAGGACCCTGGCAAAAACGCGAAGTTCCATACCAGCGCCCAAGGAGACCGTGCACGTTTGCGCCGAACGTCCCCTCCAGACGTCCCTGCTCCGGTATCTGATTTGCGATGGCTGGTTCGAGACTGACGGAGCCGTGGCGCTCGCCCAATTGTCGCTTACCCGCCTCCGGCAGGAGGATGCCTTTTTGGAACACGGCGTCGACCAAGTGCGGCCTCTCGGTCTCAGGACTGTCGCCGACGCGATCAACGTGCATCAGGCGACGGTAAGCCGGGTGACGTCGAACACATACATGCAGACCCCCCGCGAAGTGTTCGAACTGAAGTATTTTTTCACCGTCGCGAGCGCGTCCTCCCAAGGTGGCGACGCGCGGTCCCCCCGAAGCTGTCCGCCATCGGATCATGGCGACAATCGCCGACCAATCGCAAGATGACGTGCTTTCCGACGACGACATCGTCGTCCGGCCCAAGGAAAGGGCGATCGATTTGCACGCCGCACCGTCACAAAAAATCGCGAAGCGATGAACATCCCCTCGTCCGTGCAATGCCGCAGGGAATGGCGCTTCTGGCGTTAATGCGGGTCAACGCAGCCACCCGAGTTTACAGCACATCCAAACTGGAGACCCTGTTGATGACCGAATCCGCTACGGGCTTCATGGACGGAGTTCTGCATGACCCAGAACAGCCAGATCAACGGTCTGGTCCCGCATGGGGTGCAGTCATTTCGCTTGCCTTAGGCACCTTCGGGCTTGTGACGGCAGAGTTTCTGCCTGCCTCCGTGCTGACGCCGCTCGCACATGATCTCTCTATCACCGAGGGTGCAGTTGGACAGGCGCTGACAACGACCGCCATCGTGGGGGCGATCTCGGCGCCGACGATGGCCGTCATCACAAGGCCCCTGGACCGCAGGATTGTCATATGGGCGATGACGCTGCTGCTGATCCTGTCGAACGTTCTATCGGCCGTCGCGGGGTCGCTGCCGGTTCTCCTGGCCGCCCGCGTCGTGCTCGGCATAGCGCTCGGAGGGTTCTGGTCGATTTCGGCAGCGCTGGCGATGCGGCTCGTTCCAAGTCACCTCCTGCGGCGCGCCATGTCGATCATCCTCACCGGCGTTACCGGCGCTACCGTTTGCGCGGCTCCAATCGGCGCCTATGTCGGCGACATCTGGGGATGGCGAACCGCCTTCATGATCGCTGCAGTCGTCGGCGCCGTTACGCTGGTAGTGCAACTCATAACCATTCCGAGGCTGCCTCCGATTGGAGTGACGAGCTTCCGCAGTCTGCTGGATGTGGCCAAGAATCCGATGATCAAAGTCGCGATCTTGGTCGTCCTGTTGGTCGCTTCCGGGCATTTCGCCAGCTTCACCTATATCCGCGCCTTCCTTGAGAAGTTTCCCGCGCTTGATATCGAGACGATCTCGCTCGTGTTGCTCGCCTTTGGCATCGGCGGCTTCTTCGGCAATTTGGCCGGCGCATTCCTGGCCGAGCACAGCCTCAAGGCAGCCGCGGCGCTGCCGCCCCTGCTCATAGCGATGGCCACTGTCTCGCTGCTGACGCTGGGAGCATCGGCTTGGGCCACGGCGATTGCGGTTACCGTATGGGGCTTTGCCTTCGGCGCGGTGCCGGTGGGACTGCAGACATGGATGGTGCTGCACGCCGCTCCCGAACAGGCCGAAAGCGCCGGTGGGCTGATGGCCGCAACGTTCCAGGTGGCCATCGCAGCGGGCGCGATTTTCGGCGGACTGCTGATGGACAATGCCGGCGTCGCCAGTGCCCTTGCGTACAGCGCCGTTGCCTCGTTCCTCGCCGCCCTGACAGTGTTCTTGCTCGGCCCGAAGCGCGAACCTCAGACCACCTGACAGAGAGGCCATCAGTGCAGCGCGGGAAAGATGCAATCATCAGCCGCGCTGTGCGATCCTACGCACGATTTTTGGCGGTTGCAGGCCTCGTCTCCGGGTGATCGGACGCTGTTGTCCGGTCGATTTCGACCGGCGGGGGCGTTTCGAATGATGGTGCCGACGAGAGAAACTAAGAGAGTGCCGAACCGGACCGCCTCGCCGTCGACCGCTCTGGCACGGCGACAATGTCGCTGCAGTGTAGGTATAACCACCTGAATTTTGAAAGATCCTCCAACAGGCGAGAACACGCTACGTGGCCACACGGCCGCTGCTAACCGTCAGAGCGTGCGGTCTATGCAGCTTTGTCTTGCGGCGAGCATCGGGCGGATCGCGCGCCTGATCTCTTACATGAAGCTCGGGGCCGAATATGCCCCGCGGCTTCTGATTCGGCCCGAAATAGTAGGATCGTTCGGCGATATCGTAGTTGTATTCACCAACTGTGATCCAGCCGCGATTGAACGTCGACAGACCCGCGCGGCGGCTTTCCAGCGGCGGAATCTCAAGCGCCGCCTGCCCTTGGTAAGGCGGCTTACCGGAATTCGGCAGGACGACGAGATGAGTTATCTCACGCTCAGGATCCCCGCAATTCGGTGCGGCGCATGGCGAAAACCTTCAGCCTCGCACAGCTTGCGGTAAAAGTACTTCTTCCACTTCACGTTTTTGGTGTTGCCGGCTGCCAGCGTGGGGAAACACGTGGCACGCGTCATGCAAAATCATCGAATTTGCGTCAGACCCAATTTTACACGCCGGTTCGCACCCGTATGAGGCGCTGAGTAAATCGAGACTAAGACCAGGAGTGCCCGCGACTTCACATGCGGGATGCCTCCTGCAACATTATCTGCCGCATCCAGATGCTTGCCGGATCACTGTTGTGAAGGGTGGGCCATTGGACGGCCTCGGTGAACGTGGGTAGTGGCCGCGGAAGTTCGATGATCCGCAGGGGAAAGGTTTTTTTGAAATGCTGAACCAGCCGGAAGGGCATGGTCGCTATACGAGCTGTGCCTGAGACCATCGGCGGAATCATGCTAAAGGCCTGCACGACGATCTCGACACGTCTCTTGAGACCATGCTCAAGCAAAAACTGTTCCTCGATGGAGGGCATCTGGGCACCGCCGACCCTGAACGCAATGTGCTTCATCGATACGTATCTCTCGAATGTAAGCTGCCGTGGCAACTCCTTGTTCGTGGGGCAGCCCACGCACACGAATGTCTCGTCGAACAGCGCCGCTCTTGGATGGGCGCTTGACATGAAAAATTCCGGAAGAATCAGAAAATCGACGTCACCGCGCCGGAGAAGCTCATCGGGGTCGTGGTCGAGCGGCCGCAATTCGAAGCTGACGGCGGGTGCTTCGCGTGCAACCCGCTCCACGACCTTTTCAAAAAACACGAGTGTGGCGAAATCGGAAAGAATGATCCTGAAACGGCGATCGGATTGAGCCGGATTAAACGGATCCCAAGAAATAATCGAGCATTGGATGTGCAAGAGTGCGCCACGAACTGCGGGAGCGAGTGTTTCCGCACGCGGGGTTAGAACACGTTCGCGGCCGCTCATCGTAAACAGTTCATCGTTGAAATAGTTGCGCAGCCGGGCGACGGCCGCGCTCATGGCCGGCTGACTAAGGTTGATGCTGCTTGCCGCCGCCGTGAGGTTGCGCGCGGTCAGCAGTGCGTCGAGCACGACGAGAAGGTTCAGATCAAGGCCTTTGAAACGCATGCCTCATCTGTCCGTAACGTGGTTGTTTGTCATCGTGACCATTATGGGCGCTCCTTTACGGTCCCACTCAGAGGTGTTGTGTCCCGACCTGCCGCCCGCGCGCGTAGAGGACGTGCTCGTCGTAGTTATGGGGATAGCGCGGCCGATGAGCGATGGCCGACCGGTACAACAGTCGATCGGATAGGTCCGGAGCTATGAAACATGTCGATTACAGATGCGAATTTTTCACGTGGCTAATTGATTACAGATTGAGATTTGAGCGGACTTGGGTGCGGCGGCGCTCCGACAACGATCCGCGACACATATCCGAGGTTGCGCGCAATACTGCGAATTGCCATCGCTATGACGACAATCGCCACTCCAAGCACAGTTGCGAAGGCGATTCTGGTCGTGAGATTCCAGACTTCTCCAAACTGTATCAAATCCATGAGGCGAAACACGGCACCCTGGACCAGGTAAAGCAGCAGCGTGCTCTGACCAAGCTGCACCGCGACAAAGCGAGCTACTCTAGTCGAATAGACAAGTCTCCAGCATTGGAACATAGACTGCATTGCTACCGCAGAAGCCGCCAAAGAGCCAGAGAACATCAGAAAAACTCGTTTAGCTGACTGTTCATCATGAATTAAAACGAGATTGTTGTAGGCATAAGTCTCCTTGCCCCATCCGAGGAAGCATATGAAAGCCGCTATCGAAAATAAGACAACAAAAATCGATTTGTAACGCCAGATGATACCATTCTGCCATCCGATCGGCTGGGCAAACAGGAACCCTAAACAATAAAATGGGTAAGTGTATTTTAACAACGGGGTTATTGATAACGTGATGGGTGCGAATGCGACCGCAATTGCAGATGCGCTTATGATCCACATCGATAGACGGTTGAACGTTGTAAGAACTCTAATCAGAATGAACGAAATAAATGCGGCCCATATGAACCAGTAAGTTCCAATAACTTCCGTCAACAAATCTAACAGAGTATCAGTCAAACTCTTCGTAGGAAAAATAACTGCGGACTTTAACGTCCAAATCAACGTACACCAAAATAGCATTGGCAGTAGTAGCTGCATTGCCCGCTCACCGACACCCTGGGTGAACGATTTTCGCAAAATTGCCCCAGAAGAAAGGTATCCGCTTATCGCCATAAATAGAGGCATATGAAACATGTAGATCGACTTGAAATACGGCGACAGCCAGAAAGCGTCGGTGCCCTGGTAGATTAAATATTGTAACAAGTGCCCAATTATCACCAAAGTAATGAGTATGCCTTTGGCGAAATCAAAGCTTAGGTCTCGGTTGTTTGTCCCTGCTGGGCACGAGCCGCATCCCTTCGCTCCGGCTCTTATGTGATCAAGCATCAGACTCCAGCCTATCTGTTGCAGTTGCTACTTGCCGTTTCTGGGCACGGCGAGCGCGGTGCAAAGGATCGAAAATCACGCGGATCGCGGCGTGGTATGGAGGGCCGATTGGCTGCAACCGAGCGGACAAAATCCCAGTGCCTGATCGCAAACCTCGAGCGCATTGGCGGTCGCATGTGTGGCGATGCGAACGCCCGGCACTATGGTCGTCTGGCCGTCTCTGCAGAACCTCTCAAGATGGTTTCGCAACGGGTGCCGAACCATGCCAAAAGCGAATGGAATGCCACGCTGCTGCAGCACCGGCCGCATGATGCGGATAGAATGACTCATTCCGAGTCTCTCAAGATCCGGATGCATCCTGTACGATCCGAGCTCGCCTACCAAGAAATCAACCTCGCCAACCGTGAAGAAATGGCGCAGCAGGTCCTAGTGAGCTGCTACGCCGTGCACATCAGAGCCGATTGCGCGAACCTTCGGCCCTGCACCGGCCCAGCTACAACCGCCTGAAAGCCCCTGTCGCCCATAGGCCTTTTGGAAGAAGGCGGAGAGTTCGACATGATCGGCTACTTACAAGTCATTTCCCGGCACACGCTGCAGAAGCAGTGGCGTGATCGGGCGCATGTCAAGTGCGGTCATCTATGCAGCGCCCTGGAAGTTTGGTAAAATCGATTGTTTAGATCGCGAGCATCCACGCTATGGATAAGTGAAAGATGCGCTTCAAGGGCCTTGATCTGAACCTTCTCGTCGTGCTCGACGCACTGCTGACCGAGCGGACCCTCACGGCGGCGGCAAGCAGCATCAACCTTAGTCAGCCGGCCATGAGCGCGGCCGTCGCCCGGCTGCGCGACTATTTCAACGATGAACTGTTTACGACGAGCGGCCGCGAACGTGTTCTAACCCCGCGTGCGGAAACACTCGCCCCCGCGGTTCGCAGCGCACTGCTGAACATCCAGTGCTCGATTATCTCTTGGGATCCGTTTAATCCGGCTCAATCCGATCGCCGTTTCAGGATCATTCTTTCCGATTTCGCCACACTCGTGTTTTTTGAAAAGGTCGTGGAGCGGGTTGCACGCGAAGCACCCGCCGTCAGCTTCGAATTGTTGCCTATCGACGACGACCCCGATGAGCTTCTCCGGCGCGGTGACGTCGATTTTCTGATTTTTCCAGAATTGTTCATGTCAAGCGCCCATCCAAGAGCGGCGCTGTTCGACGAGACGCTCGTGTGCGTGGGCTGCTCCACGAACAAGCAGCTGCCACGGCAGCTTACATTCGAGAGATACATGTCGATGAGGCACGTTGCGGTCAAGTTCGGGCGGACGCTGAAGCCCTCAATCGAGGAACGGTTTTTTCTTGAGCATGGTCTCAAGAGACGTGTCGAGATCGTTGTGCAGGCCTTTAGCATGATCCCGCCGATGGTCTCAGGCACAGCTCGTATAGCGACCATGCCCTTCCGGCTGGTTCAGCATTTCAAAAAAACCTTCCCCCTGCGGATCATCGACCTTCCGCTGCCACTACCCACGTTCACCGAGGCCCTTCAATGGCCCGCCCTTCACAACAGTGATCCGGCAAGCATCTGGCTGCGAGAGATATTGCTACAGGAGGCGTCTCGAATGACTTCTCCGGGGGACGCCAAAAGGCGCCCCAGGCAGCCCTAATTTACTCCCGCGTCTCACGCCGGCACTCGCGTCAATAGCCCGTGTCGGAAGAGAGCGATGCTCGCGGCAAGTGCGCCTGCGAGGTCGTCCGGCGGGTGGGCTGCGTCGACAAACGGTGCGAATGAGAAGGGCCCCCCATAGCCGCCATCAAGCAGCGCCCGGATCTGGCTGCCATTGTCGGAACCGACTAGGACGCGATCCGGGTAAATCCAGTGGATCGGATCGTTCACGCTTGAAATGTGGACGAGACCGGTCAGCTCGGAGGAGAAGAACGTCTCCCCGGCAAGCGTGTGGTGGAACGTGTCGTGCACGAGGCGGAAGACGGATTGGCCATCAATGGCGGCAATGGCCTTAGCCGCTTCGTTCTTCGATCGAAGCGAGCAGGTCCGGAAGCCCAGCGGCTCGATGAGACCGATCAGACCGCGCGACTGGAGGATCGGCTTGAGCGCCTTCAAGGCGACGCGGAGATCGCCGCGGCGCTCGACATTGGCGGGCCAGGAGCCGTCGTTGACCGGCACCAGCATGAGCGTCTTGGCTCCGCAGGCCGCTGCATAATCGGCGAGCTTGCTCGCCTCGGCCCTGCGGGCGGGGGTCCACTCATTGAAGCGCTGGAGGGCATTGACGGAAATAATCCCAACGCCTGTGTCGGCGGCCGCAGACCGGACGTCCGCCGCCGGCATGCCGCGTGCAATAGCATTGCTGCCCGGTTGGCTGCGGATCTGGACATCGGTTAGGCCCTGGTCGCGGGCAAAAGCGAAAAGTGCCCTGACGTCAAGTCCGGGCGTCGCCAAATAATCGAGTGCAAAGCGGGGCGATGCTTGGCGCATGGCTTGGCTTTCCTTCCATGAAACGGGCGTCATTCTCGGCTGACTGGCTTCTACCGTGCGTTGATTCGCGAGGGCCGAAATGATGGGCATGAGCGAGGCGAGGCAGTCGTACTCACGTTTCTCTCACGCTATGTTTTTCTCTCATTTATGAGCCGACGTTCACCCAAACGGCGGTGCCGCGCCTCCTGAGACATGGCTTGAATAGGTGCAATGACCGAACTGGCTCGTAGCCATCCAACTGCTTCCGCAAGGTACCCGCCAACCCTGAAAGATGCCCAACCGATCAGATTCAAACTCAAGCAGCAGGGTGTTTCGCCAGAGCGAGGCCGACGCCCAGCGCGATCATCGCGCCGCCTGACGCCTCCCTCAGGCGGCGGATCAACCCGGGACGCGCTGCCGCGCCGTCTTGAATGCCGCTGGTCACGACGGCAACCACGATGTCGGCGAGCGTGTTGAGCGCAATGGACACGGAGCCAAGCACCACGAATTGCAGAGCTATGAGCCCTGCGCTCGGATTCACGAACTGCGGAATGAAGGCGAGGAAGAAGATTGCCGTCTTCGGGTTGAGCGCCTCGACCAGTACCCCTTCACGAAACGCCCGCCGGGGTCCGACTGGACCCACTGCGGCGCCGTCATCGCCGCCAGTCGCTCCCTTGAGGCGGGCGGCTTGAAAGGTGCGAAAGCCGAGCCAGACGAGGTAGACCGCGCCGAACAGCTTTAATGCGGAGAACAGTTCCGAGCTCTCGAGCACGATCGCGGAAACACCTAAGCTTGCGGCGAGGACGTGGATCATGCCCCCCAACCCCGTGCCGAAGCTGGAAGCGATACCTTCCCGACGACCACCGGCGAGCGTGCGCGCGGCAACGTAGAAGATGCCCGGACCGGGGGTGATGGCGAGCACGGAGGCCGCGGCGAGGTACAGGGCGAATGGGGTCAGTTCTGGCATGATGGTCGATTCCGACGAAGATTATTTTGGGATGAGAGCGGCGACGTCGCGGTCAGATGCCCGCTCGCTCGCCGCAAGGCCCGCCGCCACGCCAGCGCGGTCGGCCGCGTTCCGGTTCTGGCTCATTTTGCGCTTGCCCTCCAGCCTCGTGATTGGCATGCGCAGGCCGACGATTCCCCGGAGTTGCGCCTGTACAAAATCCGGCGGCGCGTCCGACACGGCCCAAGGCGAGGCGCGCTCGCCCTCGTGGTGGTCGGTCAGCCGATTCACGACGTCCAGCAGTCTTCCCGCATCCTCGAAGAACTCGACCGGGCCATAGGCGTGGACGGCGACGTAATTCCAGGTCGGGACGACCTTCCCGGTTTCCCGCTTGGTCGCATACCATGCCGGCGTCACGTAAGCGTCCGGCCCCATGAAGATGGCCAAGCCGTCGCCCAGCGGCGGAACACGGCACTGGGGATTGGCCTTCGCCAGGTGCCCGTAGATCACGCCGTGCTCGCCCTCGCTTTCGTCAAGGAAGAGGGGCAGTGGCGTTGCGAGCGGCCCTTCCGCCGTGACGGTAACGAAGTTCGCCAGCAGCGCCGCGCGAATGGTCGCGCGCAGGCATTCCTTGTCGTCGTCGCGGAAAGCGGGAGGGATGTACATCGCGAAACTCCTTGCGTTACCAAGTCAGGTATCGGCAAGCTGGCCCGTTGGAAACAGCCAGTCAGAAGCTATTGAGGTAGTCCAGTTGGTGAAAGATGGCATCGCGCGCCGGATCAGAGCACCGGAATCCCCGGTGCCGGTCACGGTATGCGAATTGCTTGCCAAACCTTTTGGACGCAGCCAGCGATCCCGCAGGGTCGCGCTATGTGAGCCTGCGGCAAGCCCAATGAAATCGATCCAACGCGAAGTGGACCATACATTCAAACAATCGTCGAAGAGTGAACCTACCGGCGGTGCTGGGCCATGCCGAGAGCGTGCGCGGGTCCTCATCGTAGCAGGTGACAACAGACGTCTACGCTTAGCCAACTGTCGGAGCCGACCAGTTCGTCCGATGTCGACGAAGTGCTTGTTCGCAGGGCGCAAACGGCCTGTAAGCCTTCATAAGTGAGACCACACAGGTACTGGCTGGGAAAGCAGGTCCGTGGGATCTCGCATTTCAGTGATGTTCTGGAAGCGAGCGAATTTCATATCCCCAGGCATCTAATGCAGGAATCAGATTGGACAGCGCCATAACGGTCTGGTTGCGCAGACTGGCTTGAGTGCTCCGTGTCGACTCGTCGGGAGGGCATCCGTCGTGCAAGAGCACGATTGCGCCGGGGCGTACCGAGGTGAGCACTGCATCGACGATCGCGTCGGTGCCGGGGCGCGACCAGTCTCTTGGGTCGATCGACCAATGAAGGGCCGCCAGCCCCGCGATCTCTGAGGCAGTGAACACTTCTTCGCTCCAGGCGCCGTATGGCGCGCGAATGTAGCGGATCGAGGCCTGCGGGCATGCCAGCATGATGGCCTGGTTCGCCTCAAATACCTCACGTTGCACTTCGCCCAAGCCGCACTTGGACAGGTCCGGATGAGACATCGTGTGGTTGCCTACCTCATGCCCTTCTGCGATCATTCGCTGGATGAGATCCGGATGCTCTGCGGCGTAAGCACCAATGACGAAGAATGTCGCTGGCACCCGATTTTGCGCCAGCACATCGAGTATCTGTGGTGTGAAACATGGATTGGGACCGTCGTCAAACGTCAGATAAACGCTTCGACGCCCGGTGCCGTCAGCGCATTCACTCTGCACCTCCCATCTGTCATCGAGACGTCTCATAGCTGCGAACCCTTCCGGCCAATTGTTGTACCGGTCGGCCATTCGCAATCGGCATAACCCCGATCCTTGAGGTAGGGGCCTACGCTATCGGGGGGAGCTTGTCGCGAAGAGCCGACGCGATGCAGCTTGCGCCGATCACCGATGTACCTGGTCGAAAAGGGGATCGGCTCGCATAATGTTCGGCGCAGACCAGGAGGCACACACCAGAAAGTGCTCCTCGAAGCCAACGCATACATCGACAATCTCCATAGGGCTGCATCCTTGAATTCTTCCTATGGGACGTTCCGTCCAATCGGCAAAATCGATTGTTTCGATGACAAGCATCCACGCTGCGGATAGATGAGACAAAGGCTTGGATCGCGCGCACCTCACGGCCGCCGCAAGCAGCATCAACCTAAGTCAGCCGGCCATGAGCGCGGCCGTCGCCCGGCTGCGCAATTGTTTCAACGATGAACTGTTTACGATGAGCGGCCGCGAATGCGTTCTAACCCGCGTGCGGAACCGTCAGCGTCTCAGAGTCGAGCGACGACGTCCCGCAGCATCTCGACGCCTTTTTCGATCTGCCGGATGCTCAGGGCGGAATAGCCCATGACAAGCCCGACGCGGTCGGCTTCCCCTGCTCCCGACTGCCGATGATAAAGCGGCGAAATCGGGTGCAGACCCAGACCCGCGTATTGGGCGGCTTCGACCAGCGCCGTTTCACGCGATCGCGGCAGGTCGTTGAACCATATGACGACGTGCAGTCCAGCCTCTGCCCCCTGGACGGCGATCCGACCTGGAAAACTCCGCTTCAGGGCGGTCAGCAATGCCTCCCTGCGCTCGCCGTTGATGCGGCGCACGCGGCGCACATGGCTTTCATAGCCACCGCTCTCGATCAGAGAGGCCAATGACTCCTGCCCCGCCATCGGAGAATGCCGGTCGGCAAGCTGCTTGGCGGTTTCGAAAACCTGCAGGAATTCCGCCGGGACGACGAGATAACCGATCCGCAGCATCGGCGAGAGCGTCTTGGAGATGGTGCCGAGGTAGATGACGGCCCCATGATCCTCGAGGCTATGCAGCGGGGGAACGGGGCTGATATCGTAGCGATATTCGCTGTCGTAGTCGTCCTCGATGACATAGGCGCCCTGCTCCCGCGCCCATTCCAGAAGCTGATGCCGCCGCGGGATCGGCATGACGCCGCCGAGCGGAAACTGATGCGAGGGCGTCACATAGGCCAGCCGGGCCGCGACCCCCGCCAGTTGCTCCGTTTGCATGCCGTGATCGTCAACCTCGAGGGGAACGGGCGTGGCACCTGTACTGGCAAAGACCTGGCGCGCCATCCTGTAGCAGGGGTCCTCGATGACGAAGCTGTCCCCGGGGTCGAGCAGCAGGCGCGCGCAGAGATCGAGGCCCTGCTGCGAACCATTGACGATGACGATCTGCTCGGGGTCGCAGCGCACAGTACGGGCGCGCCAGAGATAGCCCTGAAGCGCTTGGCGGAGCCGGCTCGAACCGCACGGATCGTCATAGGCGAGCCGTGCCGGCCGTTGCGCCATCGCCGCGTTCATCGCGCGCTTCCAAACCGATGCGGGGAAATCTGAGGGCGCCAGGACGCCATATCGGAAATCAACCTTCAGCGTGTTCGGCAGGTAATCCGGCCAGCGCGGAGTACCACGCAGCCGTTCGCCATAGCTTGACAAGTGAACCGGGCCGAACCGTTTTGGGGGATTGGCGGTCAGCTCATGTCCCAGCAGTGAGGATGCGACACGAGGGCGCGCGCCTTGACGGATGTCGATGAAACCTTCCGCGGCCAGCTGCTCGTAGGCGACGGTGACGGTCGTTCGCGAGACTCCAAGTTCCTCGGCGAGACCACGGGAGGACGGCAGCTGGCTGCCGGTGCCGTAAACGCCTCTGAGGATCTGCTCGCGAAGCGCTTCGTAGATCTGGCGCGCGCCCATGCCATGCGAGCGGGTTGAAGCACCGGGGCCTGGAGACTGGACCATTTCTTTTCCTGCCAACTGGACATTCCATATCAACCAGTTTGCAGCCACTCAATCCGAAAGCCAAGGTCTGAAGCCGATGCCCGAGACCGCAATCCAGGACCGGTAAACTGGCACAGTCTGCGAACGATGCCAAATTCGGCTTCGCTACCCGCGCGATCCATCACGGCTACGATCCGGCTGGTTTCCCAATGCCGTTCAACCACGCGTCTTCCTGAGCTCGACCTACGATCGAAAGCGTTGCGGCGAATGAGGCCGCCGCCGGCGGCGCAATCCTCGGCGACGCGGAAGCCCCTCCACACGCTGTACGAAACGGGCTTGCGCTACATCACCGGCGCGGCGCTCTCGCCCATGTCAGCCTTCCTGGTTCTGCGCGGGCTGAAGAAACTCTCACGCTTCGCATCGAATCGCCAACGCTAACCGCGCGGGGGCCTTGACCAACAGATCTCGACTTCCTGAAGAAAACGCCGGCGAAATCCGCAATGGCGTGATGATTGGAGGCCGAAGGGTCAAGCGGCGCTAAGACATGATCGTCGCCCCACCGACGCATTTTGCCAAAAGTATCTCAACGACGAATATGCCGGGGCCGCCGCCTTATTCTGCGAGCGGCCCAGCCGGCTCGCACGTCCCGTCCCGTCCGCTATGCGTGACACCAGGCTGATGCCGGAGACCGTAGGCAGTCACCGAACCCGGTACGCCGTCGAGAAACGACAAATTGGTGCTGTCTTGAGCCACCAGCAAGCAAATCCATTACTGATCCTCGACTGCCATAAGCGTTAGATGGGTTGAGCATGCATGCTCGCAGCACATGCAATCGTCAGGACCCTTGCCTCAGCCGATGGATGGGGCACAGTCATATGAAGATGCTTGGACAGACCGGTGTTTCGGCAGCTGTTATCTGTCGTCCAGCGATTGGCATCAGTTTTGATGGACGCGAGCAGCTTGCGAGGGACGCATGCGAACGCGGCGCTGCTCCCACAATCGTCGCAGTTCTCCTGTGAGAGTCTCGCGCTGGGCCTGATCCAGCGTAATTGTATCGAGGAGATCCGCGAGCACGGCTTCGCCTTCGATCCGCGTCAGCATATCGAACAACTCATGTGAAATACGCGCATAGTCACGGCTGGAGTGATCCGTTCGGATTTCGCAGACGGTCTCCTGGCGATCCTGCGCCGTGTATGCGCGGACTTTATGCAGGGATACATAAGGCGGCAATGAAACCGCGAGCGCAGTCCAATCCTGCAGCGTTGCGGCCCGTTTTTTGACGAGGAACGGCCCGACCACAAGTCCATCCAACTCTGTCGTCAGGAACGTGGCAATCGAGTCTGCAACGGAATCCACGATCGGCTCGGCATTGTTGTTGAAGGACGTGTTGAGCAGAATTGGGATGCCAGTGCGCTGCTTGAAGGCGTTGATGACGTCCCAGTAGGCCGGACTGGCCTTGCGCGATACTGTTTGCAGCCGAGCCGTACCGTCGACGTGCGTGATGGCACCGAGCAAACCACGCTTGGAATCGCGCACACGAACCACGAAATTCATGAAGGGAAATTCGCACGCACTGCCTGGGAGGTCGAAAAATTCGCGCGCATCCTCCTCCAGCACTGATGGGGCGAACGGGCGATACCCTTCCCGCTTCTTGACCATAGCGTTGATCCGGTCCTTGTTTGTGGCGGGCCTGGGGTCGGCAAGAATGCTGCGATTTCCGAGAGCGCGCGGCCCGAACTCCGAACGACCTTGCACCCAGCCGATCACGGCGCCACCGGCCATCCACTCGGCTGCCCTATCGGCCACCGCCTCAGTGCGTTCAAACTCCAGGTGCCCCGCCCAAGCCTTTAGTTCCTCCTCGACAGCGTGATCGCTCGCGAGATCCGGCCCCCAATAAACCTCCTGCAATCGCGCACGCGGCGCGGGGCGGCCCAGTTCACCAGACACGATTAGTGCGGCGCCTAATGCGCAGCCAGCGTCATGCGATGCGGGCTGCACGAAAATGTCTTCGAAAAGTCCTGAATAGAGCAGCTTGCCGTTCACGGAGCAATTGTGCGCAACGCCGCCGGCCAGGCACAACCGCGTCATCCCGGTGGCCTCACGATGATGCCAAAGAATGTGAAACACGATGCGTTCAAGCGCTTCCTGTAACGACGCACTCACATCTTTATGCTGCTGGGTGAATGGCATTCCCTTTTGCCGGACCTGAATGGTGCGAAGCAAAGTCGGACCGATGCGGTCCAGGTGGACGCGATACTCGCCGTTTGCAGACAGTTCATAGAACTGCTCGAAAAGCTCGCGATAGGGAACGGGATCGCCGTAGGGGGCAAGCCCCATTACCTTATATTCATCGAACAAGCCGTAGCCGAGATACCGGATCACCTCGAGATAAAATAGCCCAAGGGAATTGCTCTCTGGGAAAGTCGCGAGTTGCGAAATTTCAGCACCAGATCCTACCGCCACAAGACCCGACTGGAAATCACCAGAGCCATCGATCGCGAAAATCAGACTTTGCTCGAAGCCCGACATTGCAAAAGCGCTCACGGCGTGCGCCTGATGATGACTTACGAATGAGATACGCGAAGGGTCGAGTTCGGTACCGAACTCCTGCGCCAACAGCTGCTGCACCAAAAGTTTGGCATCCAACGGAATGGAGGCGTCAGGCTCGGAAGCAAGCATGTTTTCGAGCATGGCGTTGCAATAGGCTTCGGTAGCGTAGTACGCCACATGATCGATTTCGCTGAGCTGAACCCCAGCGGCTGAAAGACAGTATTGAACCGAGCCAATCGGGAGCTTGTTGGAGTGTTTGATCCGATTGAGGCGTTCCTCTTCTACGGCCGCAATGACCTGTCCGTCTCGGACGAGTACCGCAGCGCCATCGTGCATGAATGAGTTCGGAACCTGGAATCTGTTTTCATAGACTTTGTCTAATCCGCCGCTCAATCCTAGACACAGCATCTCGCTCTCCATTGTCGTACAGGAAGACTGAATTGGCCTGTCTCAAGGCCGTTTGATCAAAAACACAGGCTGCGTTGTCGTTCGCCGGCGCGAACGCCAGTCAGACATCGCCAACCTCAAAGAAATTCTCTTCCGCCGGGGATCAACATGAGATCCTGTGATCGAGGTGCCGGGCGGCCCATAACGTTGATAGATTGAGTGGATGCCACCGAAGACCCTGGGTGGCATGCCGATTTCTGTTGGCGATGTCGTTTATTGGCAGCACGAAGTCCGTTGCGCATTGCTTATCTCCCTCTCTTTCGCGTCAGCGCATGAGTCGGCGGCGCAACAGCGCCATCGAGAGGAAGAATGGCAACAGCGCGTACAGGCCGAGCACACCGACATGCAGGGCAATGCCGCCAATCGGGCGATCAAGCATAACCGGACGAATGAGGTCGATCGCATGTGACAGCGGCATGCATCGCGCTATCTGCTGAAACGCGTGAGGCAGCTGATCCGATGGGAAAACGGCGCCCGACAGGAACATCATAGGTGTGAGGACAAGCGTCTGGTAAAACACGAAGTAATCGTAGCTGGGCGAAAGCGCGGTGACGACCATCGCGAGGCTCGCAAACACGCACCCAGTGAGAGCAATGATTGGCAGCGCATAGAGGATGGACGGCCAGGCTGCATAACCCAACGTTGCGGTGACAATGGTGATTGCCGTACCGGCCAAGAAGGCCTTGGTGGCTGCCCACGCCAGTTCACCCAGAACGATGTCGCCGAGGGTAACGTGCGTATACAGCATTGCTTCCCAAGTGCGCTGAGAGTGCATGCGAGCGAAAGCCGCGTACAATGTTTCCATGGTAGAGGCGGTCATCGCACTTACCGCGACCATGCCGGCCGCCAAAAAGGCAATATAGGACGCACCGTCGACGCGGCCGACCATTATGCCGAGGCCGGTGCCTAGGCCGAAAAGATAGATCATAGGATCGGCAAGGTTACCGAGAATCGTCACGAGTGAGACTTTCTTCCATGCCAGATAGTTGCGGCGCCACACCGCAACCCAGTTCCACGCATTGGCCGGCAACGCCGCCGCAAAATCTTCAATCATCGTTCACTCCTCCATCTCGCGCCCGGTCAGCCGCAAGAAAACATCCTCGAGATTGGCTGGACGCAAAAGAAGCCGTAGACCTGCTCGCCCGTGCAGTTGCGTGCGCACCTGCTCAGGGTCTGGCGCGTAGCAATAAAGGGTTTCGCCGCTGACCTCGATGCGCTGGGAATGTGGCTTGACCAGCGAAAGCAACTCGTGCGGATCGCCGCCGTAAATCTCCATGACCTGGCATCCGATATGCTCGTCGATCAGCGCCTGCGGGCGGCCTTCGGCGATATTGCGACCCCTTTCGAGCACGCACAGCCGATCGCATAATCGCTCAGCCTCTTCCATGAAATGCGTCGTCAGGATAATCGTCTTGCCACGTGCCAACAGGGCGCGCAGCCGCTCCCAGATCAGGTGGCGCGCGTGCGGATCGAGGCCGGTGGTCGGCTCGTCCATCACAATGAGCTGGGGGTCGTTGATCAACGCCCGCGCCATTGTCAGGCATCGCTTCATGCCGCCGGACAGTTCCGAGACGCGCGCATTCGCCTTGCGCTCGAGGCGAGCGAACTCGAGAAGCGACGGGATGACCGCTTCGCTCTGACGAGTGCTCATGCCGAAGTAGCGTCCGAACACCAGCAAGTTCTCGCGTACGGTCAATTCCTGGTCAAGATTGTCGAATTGCGGGACCACGCCAATGCCCCTGCGTGCCAGCCGAGCGCGCGCCGGCACCGGGACGCCGAGCACCGTGATCGCGCCCGCGTCAGGGCATGTCATGCCGAGGAGCATACGCGCAATCGTGCTTTTGCCCGCCCCGTTTGGTCCGAGGAGGCCGAAACACTCTCCCGACGCAACGGAGAACGACAGTTCGTCGACAACGATCTTGTTCCCATACGACTTGGTTACGCCGGCAAAATCGACTGCCACGGTCGACAGAGAGTCAGGCACGGAGCTTTTCGCGCTTGTTTGCCCGTGAGACTCCCGTTCGATCGCAGGAGTCTCGAATCGCCGCAAATCCTCTGGGCCCAACTTACGCTTCAACACTTGATGTTTCTGGTCCTGGCTCAAAACTCTTCCACCTAAGGTCACGTGACTATTGCTGTTCGCTGTAAGCTGCGTCAGATCCAACCAAGTCGGGCTTTGGAATGCTGCCGCCGGTGTCTGGCACGTTGGCCGCAGAGCTTCGCGACAACCAATCGCTATTGCTCAAAGTACACAGCGCGTATGCTTTCAAAGGGAGCAGGAGAAAGATGTTGATGAGTGTGTGGAGCGAGAACCCGAGAAATCGAAGTTGGCGCGCACGAAACGCTGCCACGCTGCAGCGAACCATCGTCATGACCGCAATCGTCAGGCATGCCGTCCAGGGCACGGTACCTGTCGTTACGAATTGCGCGAGCCCAGCCAGGAGCGACAAAGAGAGCAATAATGGGCCAATATTCTGCCCAATCACGTCCAATGTGAGATAAATATTAAGGCCGCGCAGCAGTTGGAACGCCAGCAACGTGTCACGGAACGTGCTTCGGGCCCAGCGGAGCTGTTGGCGCAGATAGGGACCCATCCTGTTGGGAACGACTGTTGCCGCGACGGCCTCCGGGACATACTCTGTTCGAAAGCCTGCTTTCAGCATTAGGATCGTAAGGTGGCGATCCTCACCGAAGTCGCTCGGCTTCCCTCGAAAGCGCTGCGTCTCGTACTGGTCCAGCAGCGAAACAAGCGCGGATCGCCGGTACATGGCACACGGACCGCAGCAACACATGACGGCACCGAACCGAGCCTGCGCTGCCCGCTCTTCGTTGCAGGCGAGCCAGTATTCCATGTCGATCAACCGCGTCAGCCAAGTTTCAGTGCGATTGCTAGCCGCCAACTGGCCCATGGCGGCGCCGACCGCTTGATCTTGCATCTTCAGCGCAAGCCTGGTGATGACGTCCGGCGCGAGGATCGTGTCCGAATCTACATTGAGCACCAAATCTCCGCACGAGCGGCGAATGGCGGCAATCTGCGCCTTGCGCTTTCCGACATTCTTTGGGAGCACAATGAAGTTGAACCTCGGGTCGCCCGCGTATTCCTCATGTACACCCACGAGGGCATCGCGGTTTGCAGAACCGTCATCAACAACATAGACCTGCAGTTTGCCGGCGTATTCCTGACTTGCAATGGAAGCCAGGCAGTCCGAGAGGGTGCGAGGCGCCTCGTTGTAGCACGGGATAATGACATCGACGCTCGGCCAAGGCTCACCGCCGGGCGGGTCGCCCGAGGTCGGCGCTACGTTTGTAGGCAGGGTATAAAACACCTGCGCGGTTTTGTAGACGGTCGACAGCAGCGCATAAGAGCAGATGGCAACAGTACTGGCTGTGGCAAACAGGGTCATGAGATGTCAGATTCTTCAGTGGATTTGAGGGAAGCGGGCGGATAACAGATCCGCGGTCATAGCTCTGGACCGTTCCGATCGATCAAAGTGCCGGCCGGCCACTCGCTCATCGAGCGTCCAATTGGGAGCACCATGAGGAGTACGTCGTCGTCGACTCGCGTCGTGTAAGGCAGATCGGGGTACACGTCCGGGAGGGTTGAACGCACGCGAACGCCCGTCAGAATGTTCGCCAAGCCTTTGCGGCGGAACCTCCCAACATGGTTCCGGAGCGCTTGCCGAACCGTGCCGAAAGCGAATGGAACGCCAAGCTGCTGCAGCACTGGATACATGACGCTAATCGAATGGCCGATTCCCAGCCCCTCAAGATCCGGACGCACCCCGTATAGACCGAGTTCAGCGACCAGCAGATCAACGTCGCCAACTTTGATGTATCGGCGCAGCACGCCCATGTGAGCCGCTACCCCGTGCACATCATAGCCGATTGCGCGGACCTCCGGCCTTGCACCGGCCCAACTTCGACCGCCTTCGAATTGCTTTCCATTGAAGGCTCCGGTCGGCTCATAGGTCTTCCGGAAGAACTCAGAGAGTTCGAGGTGATCGGAAAGCTGCAACTCATTTTCCCAGCATAACCTCCACTGCACGTCAGGGCGCATGCGAAGACTTCCTCTTTTTCGGGTTCTTTTGTGCACCTCACGCGGTAGAGCAATGGCGGTGCATGTCATGGGTCTATGAACGACCCTCCCGGATTGGTAAAATTGATTGTTTAGATCGAGAGCATCCACGCTATGGATGCTGAAACCATGCGTTTCAAAGGCCTTGATCTGAACCTTCTGGTGGTGCCCGATTGGCCCCGATAGCGGCGACGCACCGATGGCAGCTGGCGGTGACACAACCTGCCTCAAGAGCGGCCGCCAGCGGCGTGGCTGCGCCCGTGGCGAAGCAGCGATCAAGTGGAGGATGGCCCGACTGTTAGGCGTCAGCAAACGCGGCGACCGTTGACGCACGATCGCGCAGCTCTGGATCGCCGGCGGCAAACAGGTTCCGCGAAGCCTCTGGCTCGACAAGTTGCGGCAAGGCGGCATGCCAATGGCGCGATGGTCGCGCTCGCCAACAGCAATCGTCTGGTCAATGCTCTCGAGTGTCGCCTGTCAACCGGACTGTCGGCGAAAGCACCTGGAGCGGGAAGGAGGACGCGCCCGGATGGCGCTACTTCGAACGAATTGTTTGAGGTTTTGGCCGACTGAAGTGCGCGAAGGGGCTGGTCCCAAACTCTTAGATCCCGCGCCCCATCAAAGATCGCCGCACACAGAAAAGGCAGCCTAAGGAGCGTCAGCACTTGCGCCGGCCGAAGGGCCGGGACGCGGGACTGACTGCAACGACGAGATCGGTTAAAAGGGCAGCCGTAGGAGTGGCAGCATAGCGCCGCCGAAGGCGATCGCGGTAGGGACGCTCATTGCTGAGCGCCCCCCGCACAGATCCGTACGTGCAGAATTCCCGCATACGGCTCCTACCTTGGGTGTCTGACGGCGAAGCGGATTGCCGGCCAGGGATGCAGGATTCTTGGTTTCGGAAGCCATTGCGCTGCGAGCTTTTCCACTCGGGACGTCGACGTCGTGTCCATCTGGCCACGGTGTCTCAGAGCCAGCTTCCAGAGGAAGATGACATGCTCCCGAAATGCCTGAAGTGATCGCAGGTTGGCGGGCACCGCGTGATACTCATAGTATCCGCGGACGACCTGCCTGAGCCATTTCGCTTGTTCGCGAATTGGCTGGTTTCTCAACCATCGCAGCCGGTCCTTGATCTCCCGAAGCTTCGCCCTCATACGGTCGCGGCGGGACTTCCGCAGAAGCATGAAGTCTCCCCGCAGTGATTTGCCGCAGATATGGGTAAAGCCGAGAAAATCGAAGGTCTCCGGTTTCCCGAGACCACGTTCCCGACGACGACTGGCCGCGTAGCGGCCAAACGTTATCAGGCGCGTTTTCTCAGGGTGCAATGACAGAGAGAACTTCTCCAACCGTTCTCGTATCTCGATCTGGAAACGGTGTGCGTCAGCTTCTCGTTCGAAGCCCACCACGATATCGTCCGCGTAGCGCACGATGATCATGTTGCCCGTGGCAGACCGCTGTCGCCAGCGGTTAGCCCAAAGGTCGAAGACGTAGTGCAGGTAGAGGTTCGCGAGCAGTGGCGAAGCCACCGATCCCTGACCCGTTCCCTGTTCAGACGTCGTGACGATCCCTTCTTCCAGAACGCCCGCCTTCAGCCACTTCTGGATGAGACGGATGATACGCTGGTCGCCGATCCGATGGTTCAGGAACCTGACCAGCCATTCCTGACTGACCCGGTCGAAGGAAGCCTCGCCAGACTACCCATCGCCAGGACCTTCCCGCCTCGGCAACGATCACGCGGGAGGGACATGCCTTTGAAGGGCGGATTCTGGCCGTAATCAGCCGCCTCAAGCGTCGCGGCGAGCCAACGCTGCTTGTGGAATTGCCGGACGGCAGTCGGACCTACGTTCCCGTCGCGTGGACGGATCTCGGGGGAGCGGGTGGTGACCCCACAGCCTCCCCGGCAAATCACTCCAGCATTGGGCGGTTTCCAGACCTTCTGCATCTGCGCCTTCTGACCGACGCTCTTCTTGAGCGGCGCGGCGAGTCGCCGCCCGATGACAAGGAGGAGCGACATGCAACTGAAGCTGAGATTTGCCGAGGAAGACCGCGACCGGCCTCCCGACCCACCCGCCTGGGAGAAGCTGGACGCCGAGGCGCGGGCGGAGGCGTTGCGTCGGCTCGCCCTCGTGATCGCGCGCATGCTGACAGTGAGGGAGGCCGGTCATGACTGAACACAGCAAAATCACCGCCGGTCACCAGGTCCGGCTCGCTGTCGTCTACCTGCGCCAGTCGAGTGCCTCGCAGGTGGAGAACAACCGTGAATCGACGGAGCGACAATACGCGCTGGCCGGCCGCGCGCGCGAACTGGGTTGGCCGGACGAGCGTGTCCTGGTCATCGACGAGGATCTCGGCCTGTCCGGCTCCGGCAGGGTCATGCGCGCTGGCTTTGCCCGGCTGACCAGCGAGGTGGCGCTGGCCCGGGTCGGCATCGTGCTTGGCCTGGAGGTTTCGCGGCTGGCGCGCAACAATGCCGACTGGCACCGGCTGATCGAGCTGGCGGGGCTGACCGATACGCTGATTGGCGATGCCGACGGGATCTACCACCCAGCCCTGTTCAACGACAGACTTTTGCTCGGTCTGAAGGGCGCCATGAGCGAGGCCGAATTGCACGTCCTGCGCGCCCGCCTCAATGGTGGCATCCGCAACAAGGCAGCGCGCGGCGAATTGCGCCGCGGCCTACCGGTCGGCTTCGTCTGGGGCGAGGACGACGGCGAGATCCTGATCCATCCCGACGAGGCGGTCGTCCATGTCATCCGCACCATCTTCGCCCGTTTCGCCGAACTGGGCTCGGCGCGCCGCGTCTGGCTGTGGCTGCGCGCGCAAGGCATGAAGTTCCCGCTGTCGCTTGGGGGGCATCACGAGTTGCGCTGGAGCGAGGCCAGCTATCACGCCGTCCATGCCGTGCTTGCCAATCCGGTCTATGCCGGCGCCTATGTCTATGGCAAGAATCGCCGAGAGACGGTGCTCGACGAAACCGGCGCGCGGCGCAAGCGGGTGCGCAAGCTGCCGATGGAAGACTGGCAAGTGCTGATCAAGGGCCACCACCAGGGCTATATCGACTGGCCGACCTTCGAGGCCAACCGAGAGCGCGTGGCGGCCAACACCCAGCCCCGGACGCACGCCAAGGCGCAGGAACAGGCCGGTGGCGCCGCCAGAGAGGGTGGCGCCCTGCTGCAGGGCATTGCCCGCTGCGGCCATTGCGGGCGACGGCTGCACACCCATTATCGCGGTCGTACCGCGACGCCGGGCTACCATTGTGCCGGCAAGGTGATCGTCGAGGGCAGAGGCGTCTATTGCCTCAATGTCGGCGGCGTGCAGATCGATGAAGCCGTGGTGGCGGCCTTCCTGGAAGCGCTGGAGCCGGTGCGCCTGGCCGCCACGCTCGAAGCGGCCGAGCGGCTGGAGAACGATCGCGAGGCGGCACTCAAGCAATGGCGGCTCGACGTGGAGCGTGCCGCCTTCGCCGTCAACCGCGCGGAGCGCCGCTATCGCGCCGTCGATCCCGACAATCGCCTGGTCGCCCGCAGGCTCGAGCAGGAGTGGGAGGAGGCGCTGCGCGCACTGGAGGCGGCAAAGACGGAACTGGCGCAGCGCGAGGAGCAGCGTCGGCGCGTCCTGTCGGCCACGGAGCGGGAAAAGCTGCTTGCCCTCGGCGCCGATCTGGCGAGCGTTTGGCACGCGCCCACCACCACGCCGCGTGACCGCAAGGAGCTGCTGCGCACGCTCATCGAGGAGGTCACCCTCCATGTCGATCGCGACGAGGCAGCGGCGCATCTCGTCCTGCGCTGGAAGGGCGACGCGACGAGCCGCCTCACGGTCGCCTTGCCGCGCTCGCGACCGGCGACGGTTCGTACAGACGAGGATATGCTGGCGCTACTGCGGCGGCTGGCACCGCATTACCCCGACGCCATCATCGCCGGCGTCCTCAACCGCCAGGGCCGCCGAACGGCGTACGGCCACCGGTTCGACGCCAACCGCGTCGGAAACCTGCGCCGACACTGGAAGATCCCCGTCTGCAAGGCCAAGCCACCGGCCGCCGACGGCGACATCGTCACCATCCGTCAGGCCGCCGCAGCCCTCGGCGTGGCGCCGTCGACGCTCCACCGCCACATCAACGACGGCCTCATTCGGGGCGAACAGATCACACCCGGCGCGCCCTGGCGCATTCGCCTGACCCCGGAACTCAAGGCCCGCTTCCTCGCTACACCCGGCGACGGCTTTGAACCGATCCGCGACGCCATGGACACCCTCGGGCTTTCCCGCCAAAGTTTGTTGCAGCGAGTAAAACGCGGCGAACTGGACGCCGTCCATGTCGTTCGCGGACAGAGAAAAGGTTTATGGATCAAGACCATAGACAACAACCCCACCCTCTTCGAACACACTTCATGAACCAGGGGGCATTATGACAATGGATCCAAGAACTGCTGGATATCAGCGTCCAGTATGAAGTTCACCTTTCGCTTTTCGATCCGACCGCGAGTGCGTCCAGCGCATCGTGCTGGCCGCGTCCGGGCCGAAAACCGTACGAGAACCCGAGGAAGTCTTCCTCGTAGATCGCGTTCAGCACCGCGACCGTCGCTCTTTGGACAATTTTATCCTCAAGGGCGGCGATGGCGAGCGGGCGTTGGCGTCCGTCCGGCTTTGGTATGTACTGCCGCCGTGCGGGGCTTGCCCGGTATGCACCTCTTTGGAGCCTATCGCGCAGATTTTCGATCAGGTGATCAAGGTCCGCTTCGTAGGCTCGCCATGTCAGCCCGTCGACGCCGGGGGCTGCATCACGCCGTAGGGCGTAAAATGCCGTCCTCAACGTTTCGAGATTGAGATGGTGAAAGAGGCTGGTGAACCTCTCCTGCTTCCTAAGTCTTGCCACTTGCCGTATGCGGTCCAGCGCATGTGACACGCTTTCCCGGTCCTGTGCCCGGCGCGTGGTTTGCTGATCCGCATTTCCCTTGGTCGCTGCCCTTGGCTCCACCGACTCCGCAGCCGGATCCCCGGCCTTGTTCGTCAGCTTCATAGCTACTACGGCAACGTCTGACTTCTCACGATCGTTCATCATCGGCTCATGCTTTCGCTTTCCCGATACGGACCAAGGAAGGTGTTACCACCTTGGTCAATCGTGAGATCTCCCGGTTCCCGAACAAGGAATTTCCGCACATGCCAGGTTCTACGACCACGCCGAGTTGGTCGGGCACTCGCAATAACGCGCCCTACCATGTTGCCTTCCGGAGCATCCACGCCGTCGGCACTCGAGATTAGGTCCCTTACGCGGCTCAATGGCTGGCCTGTGCTTTCTCCTACCGACGCTTCACCGACGACCTCGCGGGCGTCGGCGCACGGCTCGGAGCCAATGTGGATTGCTACTCCTTCACTGAAATGGACTTTCACCATTCTATTCCTTGCCGGTTTTTCCGGCGCTCGGACACGGGACCGACGGCCCCCAACGAGGAGTGCCGCTTTCCCGGCTAGGGATCGTCAACCACCTGGGCCGAAACACCTTTGAGGTTCGGTGGCGGCAGCCGTAGAGCCCGTCCCGCATAGGGAGCCATGCAAAATAAGGACTTCGCTTCATTTCGGTATTTATGGGTCATTTATTGGGTAAACCCGTTTCTTGATTTTTTGGGTATTTTTTTTATATGACGCTGAAGACAGATTCCGTGCAAATTACCCCCCAAATCCTTACCCTCGTCTCGGAGATTGACGAATTCAAAGGGGCTTCGCGGGCTGTTGGCACGCTCGCGCCAGAGCGCCTATCGGCTTTGCGCCGTGTTGCGACCATCGAGAGCATTGGCTTTTCTATCCGTATCGAAGGAAGTAAGCTCACCGCCGTTGAAGTCGAGCGGCTGCAACAAGGATGGGCTCATCGCGGCGCCTACAAGACATTCGCAAACAATGTGAGTGCGTTCGATGCCGACGGGAACGAGATCGGCGTCATCTTCGAAACGGCGACGCCTTTCGATACGCCGAAGCGGATGAAGGAACTTATCGAGTGGACGCGTGGTACACTCAACGAGCAAAGCCTGCATCCCTTGCTCGTGGTGGCGATTTTCATCGTGGTTTTTTTGGAAATCCACCCATTCCAGGACGGCAATGGAAGGCTGTCGCGCGTTCTGACGCCGCTCCTGCTGATGCGCAGCGGCTATGCATATGTACCCTACTTTTCACTCGAAAGCGTGATTGAGAACAGCAAGGAGGGTTATTATCTGGCGCTTCGTTTCATCAGGAAGCGGAAATCGGCTTTTGGAAGCGGGCCAGCAGGCAGTCTTCATTGATCGACGCGCCCCGGCACTCGATGCACTCGATCTCGGTCAACGATTCGTTCAGCATGGCGATAGTGGTCTCTGCACCAGCAGCGTGCCCCCAGCGTTGGCAATTGGCGTCACGTGCCGACCCGAAGACCAGCTGCCCACCTGGCGCAAGCAGGCCTACCAGGTTGCGGACTGCCGCGCCGATCTGAACGAGGCCTCCGACGTAGTAAAGAACTTCCGCCACGACGATCAGGTCGAACAGTTCATCACTCGAAAATTGTTGAACATCGGAGATTATCCAGCTGATGTGCGGCGGCTCCTTCACGCGTAAACGTGCTCGCGTAATCGCTGGCTCGACGACATCGATCACAGTGAGCCGCTGGCAAATGGGGGCTAGCCGTTCCGTAAAAGCGCCAGCAGCGCACCCGACTTCGAGCGCATTTGCGACTCGACCTTGCGCAAGTGACAAAAGGAGAATTTGCGTGTGGCGCTCCCGCTCGAACGGGTTGCCATCGAGCCGCCATGGATCGTCTGCGGCCATTTCTCGATTCAGCAGTTCATGATCGATTTTATGGGTCAAATTCCCACCTCGCTAAGGCAGCAATCACCGGCGCTGCAAATGCCGTCAGATGTCGCTAGCGTCGGGACCCGGGCACACCAATTCTGAGAAGCGGGGCCGCTTCCTGCACCGGGCAGACCTGCGGGCCGAGGCACTTGATTTCGGTCACGCTCCTAATAGGGTCCGCAGGATTGGCAAATTGATTGTTTGGATGTAACCATCCACGCCGTAAACACATTGAGGGCCGAATTGGGCGTGGCTGGGTCCACGTCTGGGTGGCGCCGGCCGACACACTGCTCACATCGAACCAAATTCGCCAGTCTGTTACGACGCCAGCACGCTGACGATGATCCTATGATGACTGCGGTTCACCGTCTCAGCATGGCCGCAATGCCATGACGGACAAAGGGAAGATGTTGGCCGAGGCGCAGCCCCAGATGCCTTGCAAGCCGTGCCGCCGGATGCTCGCTTGAGTAGAGCCCGACGAGAATATTCGTAGCATGGTAGAGCGGCGCCGCCGACAGGCGCAGTCGGCTTTCATATCTGTGGAGCATGTCGGGATCGGCAATGTCGCGACGGTCGCGCCATGCTGTCTGGATACCACGGGCGAGCTGCTTCTGGCCGCCGAGGCCGATGTTGAAGCCATGCGCGGTCACCGGGTGCATGCCGATGGCAGCGTCGCCGATCAATGCGGCACTCGGCGCCCGGAACCTGTGCGCCCAGGTCGTGGCCAACGGATAGATATAGCGTTGGCTTGCCAGGCTCATGGTGCCGAGGCGCCCTCGACAGCGCTTTGTCAACTCCCTCAGGAACAACTCGTCGTCGAGGGCAAGCAGTCCGTCGGCCTGGTTTGAGGGCAAAGTCAAAAGCAGCGACGACACGCCTGGCGCGAGGGGCAACATCGCCACCGTCTGATGGTGATCGAACCATTCGATCGCGATCTGGTGGTGGGGGCGCTCGTGCCTCACCCGGCAAATCAGCATGGAGTTGCCAAGCCGATTGATATCGGCGCCGATGCCGAGCAGATTGCGGGTGGCGGAAAAACGCGAATCGGCTGCAACGAGAAGCCGAGCGCTCAGCTGCCTGCCATTGGAGAGCGTTATCACTGCTCCTTGACGGCTGTTTGTTGCACGCACGACCGAGTGGCCGCACAGCAGCCGGGCATGGCCCCGCAAGCGGATGATCTTGAACAGGGCATCGCGGATCTGGCAATTCGGGACCAGAACGCCCAGCGGTTCCGCGGATCCGCCGGGGGAATCGAAACACAACGCAAACTGGCTCGATCCGTTGAGGACGCGTGCGCCTTGAAGCGGTGACTTGTCCGAAGCGGAGATAACATCCCAGGCGCCGAGCTCGCGAAGGATTCCAATCGAGGCATGGGTGAGCGCGATCTCGCGGCCGTCGAAAGCCGGACTTGCCAGTCTTTCCAGGGACTGCCCTTCGACAACCGCCAGTTTGAGCTGGCTATGGGCAAGCGATGCGGCGAAGGAAAGTCCGACCGGCCCGGCGCCCACGACAATAATGTCGAAGCTGTCGTCACAGCCGGCCATCAGCGTGCCGCCAGCGCGTTCTTCGTGAGATGATGGGGGAGTCGAGCCGCATGTCGTGCATCGATTGCGCTGCGATCCAGTCCCCGCCGCATCGCCTCAAGCGCGTTTCTCACGTCGGTTCCTGGCTGGTGAAGCGTCATTTGCCTGCCGTATGATCTGGATTGTCAAGATGATGGGAGCGACGACCAGGCTGTCGGTCAGCCCATGCGTTTTTCCCGTGAAGGACTGGCGATCAAACCACGCCGACAAGGGCGTGGCCTTGATCTGGGTCAGTCGAGGCGGAACCGGCGTCGGATGACATCGATCCAATCCAGTCATGCGCCAGCTGATCCCATGACGACGCCATGGCACCAGCCAGCCCAAGGGAGAACCAGGCGTCTGATCTGGCGAAGGCTGTTTCAGGATTTTTGCGAGATCAGCGAATGACCGGCTCGCCATGGAAGCGCCGGCGCGAGGGCGGCGAGACGCCGAAGCCGACTTCCATCATCAGCCGTGGCGTGCGCGACGGTACGGTGCCCATATGGAAGCCGAACGGATCCTCGACAAAGCCGAGGCCGGCTTCGCCGGTCAGCGTGACGGGGCTGTCATCGCCATAGACCTTGAGAACCTCCTGCGCCGAATGGCCGACAAGCAGCGTCAGCTGATGCTTGAGGATGCGCCGCTTGTGGCTGCCCCGCACATAAACATGCGGGCCGGTGCCTTCGTCGACGGGCGTCAGATAGAAGAAGAATTTCAGCATCCTCCAGTCATCGAGATCGAAATGATACTTGCCAAGCGACGCACGGTTCTTGTCGGCGTCGGAAGCCTCGCTGGTCGGGAAGCTCCACCACACGCGTGTGGTGATCAGTTTCGCCTGAGCGCCCAGATAATGCGCGGCGATGTCGAGCAGCAGCGGGTCGTTCTGGATGGCGACCGCTGCCTTGCAGCCGAGGATGTGTTCGAAAAAGTGGCCGCTGAGCAAGGAGCGGCCGAAACGCTTCTCGGCCTCGGCATGGTCCTCAGCCATGAATTCGAGACGGCGATCGAAATTGCCGAAACAAGGCGTGTAGCGGGCGAAGGCGGCGATCTCCTCATGGATGGAAGTCGGCAGGACGAGCCCGCAAAACAGCCCGTCCGACCGCAGCGCCTCGAGAACGTCCTGGCGATCGACGCCGGCAAACATGGTGTCGTGGGCTTTTTGCGACACGCGAACCGGCTTTGCCCCACGCCAGTGCATCCGGCGCGCCGGCATGGTGCGGGCGAGCACAAACATCGGCAGCCATGCCGGGTTCTCGCGAATGTCCGACAGATAGGTCGGAATGCGCACGGCGATGCGGCGCAGCACGCCGCCGTTTCGCGCGATGGCCTCGAGACTGGCGGCGCCGGATTTGTCAGGGCTCGAAAGGGTCATGAAGGTCCTCAGCTATGAATGCAATATGGTATCGACGAAGCATCTCTTTTCACTGCCTCGCCGCTGGTCCAAGCCCGATTCCCGCAACGGAAGGAGGTGTAGGCGCGCGTCGGTTTTTGTGCAATGCACAATAGCCTTGCGCGTGGCAAATGCTGTTCGGATTGCCGTGCGCATCAGCCAATATCCAGCGGCAGGCAAACGAGGCGGCGGCACTTGAAAAGAGCCGCCGCCCGGCTTGGCACCTATTGGCGGACGAACAGCGGCTGGACGCTCGCCCATTGATCGGCGGTGCGGAAGCCGCCGCGTTTCGTGTAGCTTTCGACCGGGAATTTCATCCAGCGCGGCAGCCAGTTGTCGATTTTCTCGCGGCCGTTCTCGCCCGACAGGCAATCGCGGATGATCTTCTTTTGCGTCTTGACCTTCTCGGCGACATTGCCGTCGGCGACAGACTTGCCTGCGAGGTCGGCCAGCATCGAATTGGCGATCTCCCTGTCGCGCAGCAGGTCGAAGAAGGCGTCGTCCGCTTGCCACCACGCACCCATGTCGATGCCCAGATGGTTGCCGAGCGCCTCGACGACAGCGCTGCCGGCTTCGAGCGTCTCGGCCATGGCAAGGCTGAGAACGCGCATGACGTCGTCGTCGCAAAGTGCCAGCAAACGGGCGAAGACGGCGACAAGCGCAAAGCCGTCGCCATTGCCGCCGGCTATCGCACCCTCCTCGTCGGCCTGCCCAAGCAGCGCCAGCACCGCGCGCCGTTTTTCGGCGAATGCGGCTTCGGCCCTGGACGCGGCAATGCTTGCCGCCACCGCTTCATTGGCGGTGCGCTGCGGCTCGCGGCGAACCTGCCACAGGCCCGACCCGGTGATGGCATGCGCCACCATCAGGCGCAGCGCGACACAAGGATGGTCGAGCATGGCGGTACGCACGGCACCGTGGCGGTGCAGATCGACATAGTTCTGCATCGGCCCGGTGAGTTCCGGCCGCGACGGCTTGGCGGGGGTTTCTTCGGGCTCGCCGCCCTCGCCTAGCGCGCGGGCGCGGCGGGCCTCCTTGCGCGACAGCCAGCCCTCGTGGCATTCGACCGCGCCGCGATGCGAGACCGATATGAAGACCTTGCCGCCCTTCTTCCTCGGCGTCTTTTCGTGGTCCCATGACTGGAAATGCTGCCCCGGTTCGAGCACGGCGACCTCGGGCCAGCCGGCTTCCAGATAGGCATCGCGTTTGGCGGCGATCGCCTCGTTCTGCTTTTGCCAGAACAGGTCGGCATCGGCGAAATAGCTGTCCTCGCCGAACAGGTCGCAGACGATCAGGCCCGGATAATCCTCGACGGCGAACAGCGCCACCTTGGTGGAAATCGACTGGCCGCCGAACAGCCATTGCTTCAACTGGTGGCCGCGCGGGGCGTATTGCTCGGGATCGGCATAAAGCGCCAGCCAATCCTTCTGCTGCGCCTTGGAGGCCATGGTCAGATGGCGCGCCGTCTCGGCGTCGATGTCCTCGCGGCGATAGGCTTCGCGAATCTTGGGCAGAAGATCGCCGAGCGCCAGAATGCGTTTGACCAGAAGCTCGGTGATGCCGAAGGTTGCGGCGATATCTGGAATGGTGCGGCCTTCCCTGATCAGCCGCGAAAACGTCTCCCACTGCGAGACCTCGTCGGGATCGAGCCGGGCGAAGTTTTCGATCAGCGAGGCCTCAAGCGCGTCGGCGTCGTCGCCGTCTTCGATGATGGCGCAGGGCAAGGCATCGCCCTCGCCGCGCTCGTCGGCGAGCGACTTCGCGGCGAAATAGCGGCGCCGTCCGGCGACGATCTCGAAGCTTTCCGGCGTGCCGTTGGGCCGCACCAGAAGCGGCACCAGGACGCCGCGCGCGCGAACCGACGGCAGGATGTCCGACACGTCGGGCGCGCGTTTGGAATGGCGCATGTTGAGGGCGGAAATGTTGAGCTTATCAAGCGGAATGTGGGCAAGCTGCATGATTTGTCTCCTTCGGTTTGGTTGAGGTTCTCCCGCCGCAAAGGCCACAAGGCCGGCGCGGCGGGACGGTTTTCGCGCCTTACCGGCGCGTTTGTTCCGCCGTGTCGGGCGGAAGCTTGGAATGGGCGTTGCCAAGGGCCTCTGCCGCCTGTCGCAGCAGCCGCTCGGCTTCGGTGATGTGGCCGGCGCTGCACGCTGCCTGGGCGTAGACGGAGAGCGGAAAGCGCGCCTTGAAGCAGAGGTCGCGCTCGATGCCGAGGCCAAGCCGCCCCTTCACGCTTGCAAGCTCGGCAAGGCTGACGCTGCCGAGTTCGGGGAAGCCGAAGCCGAGGTCGCAAAGGCCGAACAGGGTGTCGCCGTCGGCGTCGAGTTCGGTGAGAAGCCAGGTCGCTGGCCCGGTCGGATCGAAAAGTTTGACCACCGGAAAATGGTCGGTTTCGGTGTCGGTTGCGCCATTGGCGAGCAGCCGGGCGCAAAGGTCGTCGGTGATCAGGATCATGGGAAAACTCCTCTCAAAACAAGTCGCGTTGATTTCTGGCGTTCGGCGGGAGAAAGATTCACTGGATCTTTCTCTGATCCGCCTCACCATCGAGCAGCCGATATCGAGCGGCTTTTGCGCCGCGGGCGGGCGCATCGGCGCGTCGGCCAAAAGGGCGAGGCGGTCGCGCTTGGTGACCGGCCGGACACCGGGGTGTCGGGATCGCGCACGCTCATGCCGCGATCTCGTCTTGTTGCGCGCCTTCGGCCTCGGCGTTGAAGCCGAGAAGAAAATCGGCGGCCTTGGAGGCAAGGCTGGCGGCGCGGAAGATGGCGCGATTGTCCTCGCGCAGCACCCTCAGCCATGTGCCGATATAGTCGGCATGGCGCACGGTCGGCTCGATGCCGAGTGTCGAGCAGACAAAGGCAGCAGTGATTTCGGCAACCAATTCCTCGCGCGCATAGGTCTTGGAACCGAAGGCGCCGGAGAGGTCGCGCGCCAGCCGCGCCGGGTGGCCGGTCCAGTGGCCAAGCTCGTGGAAGCAGGTGCGGTAATAGTCGATCTGCTGAAAGAATGCCGGCTGTGGCGGCACCTGAATGGAGTCGGTGTCCGGCATGTAGAAAGCGCGATCGCCGCCGATGCGGAAATCCGCGCCGCTTCCTCGAATAAGCGCCTCGGCTTGGGGGACGATCTCGCGTTCGGGCAGCGGATCGGCGTTGCGGTAAAGGTGCTCGGGCAGGCCGTCGCACTGCGCGACGTTGAAGACGGTGAAGCGCTTCAAATACGGCACCGCCTGCGGCTCGTCGCCGTCTGTCTTGGCGCGCTCCTTCTCGTTTTTGGGGACAAAGCGGTCGGCATGCACGATGGTGGTGCCGCGCTCGCCCTTCCTGACATTGCCGCCAAGGGCAAGCGCCTGCCGGAAGGTCAGCCAGTTCTGGCCGGGATAGCTGCGCTCGATGACGGCGCCCCACAGGATGAGGATGTTGATGCCGGAATAGCGGCGCCCGGTGGCCGCGTTGCTGGGCAGGCCGAGGTCGGCCTTTGCGCTGCCCCATGGCTTGACCCATGGCACGGTGCCGCGCTCCAGTTCGGCAATGATGCGGTCCGTGATTTCCTGATAAAGGCTGGCGCCCGGGCGCCCGCCCCTGCCCGCGCCAGCCTCTCGGCTGCCGGAACGCTGGTGTTTTGCACGCATCGTCTGGTCCTCCGCTCTTCAATCCCGCGCCTTTCCCCGGAAGCGGGGTGGGCGGCGAGACGCGACCGGAAAGGCCCGCCGTCGGAGGCGGACCGCATCCGACGGACCGGAACGAAGAGGAGGACCCGAAGCGAAGCGAAGGGTTGCGGGATGCCGCGGCGGGCCTAGAAGGGAGTGCCGCCCACCCCGCGCCGCCGGGAACGGCCAACGAACAAACCGCGCCGGCCAAAGGCCGGCGACCGTCAGCAGCCGACAGGCTGCCCGCGCCAGGGGGCGAAGCCGGATGGCCGAGACCGCCTGAGCCTGTCGAAGAAAAAGCGGGCTCGGTTCACGAGCACCCGGCACGCGCCGTCAGGCGCGCGGGCGCCGTCAAAGCTTAGGCCAAATTGCCGCTTCCCGCGGATGCGTGGATGCCATGCCTTGCGCTGCGGTTATCAGGTCGCAGGGCTCAACGCTCGGTGCCCCCGCCAGGCGTGCGGGCGAGAAAGGCGCTGAACAGGAATTCTCGTTCCAGGAACGGTCGTTCCTGTTCCATAACGCGGTCGGCAGGTCGCCAGGGCCCCGTCGCTCGAGGTCCTATGCGAAGTGCGGTTACACATCCTGACGCAGCCAATAGAAAACATCCGCCGTTTTGAAGAGAAAGCCGCGATGCCTCTGTGCCAGCCGCTGAAGCGAATCTGAAACTCCCCGACCTGTTCGGCGCTATCGACCGCATGCCGACGCCTGGCACGTTGTTGGGTGAGCGAAAGTTCGAGGGCTTTTGATCGATCCACTGGCGAAGTGTTGGCAGAGCTACCCGACATGGACGCTGAGACGCGGACGGCGATCGACAAGGCTTATACGGCGCAGGCTGGATGGGCGGCGTTGACCCCGGGAGCGCAGGGACATGCTCTGACGCTGGCATCAATTGATCATCGACCACGCCGACGACCTCGCTGCCATCCTCACAGCTGAGATGGGCAAGCCGCTTGCCGAAGCCAAGTCGGAGGTCTCGCATGCGGCGGCACATCTGCAATGGTATGCCAAAGAGGCCAACCGCATCCATGGCGAGACGATCCCCCCGCCCTCGACTGACCGGGGCATGCTGGTGATCAAGCAGCCAATCGGCGTTGTTGGCACGATCACGCTATGGAATTTCCCGGCTTCAATGGTGGCGCGCAATCTCACCGGCACTGGCGGCGGGCTGCACCGTGATATTGAAACCTGCCGAACAGACGCCGCTTGTTGCAGGCGCAATGCGCGCGGCCGGCTTTCCCAAGCGTCGTCAACCTGATCAATGCTTGCAAAGGCGATGCCGTCGGCCGCACGCTGATCAGCCGATGAACTTGATCCACAGGCGCTTGAACCATGCGACGATGGCCTGAGCCCCTTCGGCTGGGCGCCGCGCTTGAGAAGGCGGTCATAGGCACGGCCGGCTTCGATCTGCTCGCGAGACATGTTGTCGGCCCAATGGATCGATGATGACTGCCTGCAGGAACTGCGCTGGATTTTCCAAAGTGCGGCGCGACCTCGCCCAATGGCTGGCCAAGTGGGAGACGCGCTGCCCCAAGCTGTGCCAGTGGGTGGAGGACAACATCGAGGAGACGCTCACCTTCAACCGGCTGCCACGCCAGCATCACAAGCGCCTGAAGAGCACCAACATCCTGGAGCGGCTCATCAGGAGATCAAGCGGCGCATCCATGTGGTGCGCATCTTTCCCAGCGCCGAGAGCTGCCTGCGGCTCGTCCGCGTGCTCGCCGTCGAAACACACGAAACCTGGCTGGAGGCCATGCGAATCTCAACATGGAGCGCCTGGCCGAGCACAAGAAGGAGATGCTGCGCAAGCTGGAGCAGCCCAAGGCCGCGGTTACTTGAAGACGCCGCGCCTGACACGCCAACACCGGCGACCGTGATCGCAAATTTGCAGAAGACTCTGGACAGAACTCCCAAACTGCATCAAAAAATAGTCAGAGCTAAATTATGGAAGCCGATTGAGATGGAGGAGGAGGGCTTACAAGCCTTTGTACAGCTCTCCCAAACTTTTCGATATCGATGGGTTTACCTGCGGACCGTTTGGCCATCGATTCCGATCGTTTTAGCTTCATCTCACGACGGGAATAGGCGCAGAGAGGTCTGGCCCTCGTGCAGAAATTACTGCCGGTACCACCGAAGTGAAGGAGTCGAACTGCTTTGTGTAGCGCCAAATTGCTGACGGAACGTCCGGCGCCCATTGTTGCTGCATGCCTCGATTCTTGGGGCGGTCTGGAAGACGCCATCCACCATCTCACTCCAAAGGGCAGTGGAATCTGGAACAATGTCGCTTTTGTACGCAAGACGTCCTTCACGCCGGATTGGCATATAATCTTTAACTCTCCTTCTGTTTTTGGACTTCCTGTTGATATCGAGGCGAGCCCGAACAGGACCATTTTTGCAATCGGCGAACCGCCGACGAAAGCTCATCGCGCCCTCCATCTTGGGCAGGGGGAAAATACCATCGTTCTGACGTCTGACGCAGAGCTGGTAGCTCGGCAGAATGCAGGGCGTCGATTCGTCTTGTCTCCACCTATCACTCGGTCTTGGTCTGTAAGAAAGACGTATGACCAACTTCTGGTCAACGAAGTCGTTGACAAGCCGCGTCGGCTCTCATGGATTACCAGCAACATCGCCATGCTTAAAGGACATCGATATCGGCTAGCGTTTTTGGAACGGCTGAGAGGGGAGCTCGAGTTCGACCTGTTCGGCCGAGGTTTTCAACTGATAGGAGATAAATGGGACGCACTTGCACCTTACCGCTACAGTATAGCTTTCGAGAATACGTGCGCTGATTACTATTTTACAGAGAAGCTTATGGACTGCTTCGTTGCTGAAACAATGCCGATCTATTACGGCAGCCCGGCAATCACGCGGTTCTTTCCGCCGGACTCAATGGTTCTGATTGATCCCGAGGACAAGAACGTAATTCAAAAGATCCGAGAAATCATCGACTCGGACCTCTGGAAGGAACGTCGCGATGCAATACGAGAGGCGAAGCGGTTGGTACTTGAGAAGTACAACACATTTGCTTATCTCGCGGGCTTCATCGAAAGCGTTCAGGATAAGCCTTTGCCGCCTAAAGTTATGCACATCGGTACGCCTGCAGTCGATTTTGGGGTAGACGAATGAACTCCAAAGTTCATTCGCTTTGCGCGCCCGGCGGTTGGTGGTCTGGCAGGGTCTGTACGGAACAGGCGGCGGAGAATACCTCGAGCATCTTTTGATGAACACAGAGTCGGTTTGGGAATCACGCGATAGATCCTGTCTGATTCACTGTCCCGGTGATTTGCGAGGAGGTGATGATGACGAGGAGCCTAAGGGCGGATCTTCGTGGGCGCGTGATTGCGGCCACTTAAGTCGGGGTTTCGACGCGGGAGGCGACGCGTCGCTTCCGGATCGGTATTTCGACGGCCGGGAGTTGGTATCGCCGCTATCACGAGACCGGCCAGATGGAAGCGCGCCAGCAGGGCCAGCCGTCGCGTTCGAAGCTCGATGCGCATGAGGCCTTCATTCTTGGTCTCATTGAGGACGCGCCGGACATCACGCTTGCTGAGATCGGGGAGCGCCTTGCCGCCGAGCGCGGCGTGCGGGCAGCGTCGTCCACGGTCCGGCTGTACCTCGACCGGCGCGGCATCACGTTTCAAAAGAAGACGGCGCACGCCGCCGAACAGCAGCGCCCCAATGTCCTGCGCCGCCGCAGAACCTGGTTCGATGGCCAGATCGATCTCGACCCCGACAGGCTGATTTTCATCGATGAGACCGCAGCATCCACAAAGATGGCGCGGTTGCGTGGCCGCAGCCTGCGCGGCGAACGATGCCGGGCGGCCGTTCCTCACGGCCATTGGAAGACCACCACATTCACGGCCGGCCTGCGGCTGGGCGGCTTGGCGGCGCCAATACTGCTCGATGGCCCTATCCATGGTTGCCTTCCTCGCCTAGGCGCAACAGGTCCGCGCACCCGAGCTTCGCCCCGGCGACATCGTGTTCATGGACAACCTGCCCGCCCACAAGATCAGCGGCGGGCGCGAGGTGATCGAGCAGGTTGGCGCGGCTCCTGTTCCTGCCGCCATACTCGCCCGACTTCAACCCGATCGAGATTGCTTTCTCGAAGCTCCAGGCTCTCCTGAGAAAGGCTGCAACCCGAACCATCGACGAATCCTGGTCGGTCGTGGCCAACTGCCTCGCAGCTTTCACAGCCGAGGAATGCACGCACATGTCGAGGCAGACGGCCTACGACCCGGAATAAGTCGAATCTGCTCTGGCTGCGCAAGAGGGCCGAGACGGGCGCACGACATCGGTACGCCACCCAGCTGCTGCTGATCAGGCGAACTGGGGAAGGCCGGGAATGGAATTGAGGACCTCGTCCACGAGTTCGTCGCCGGCATGTTCCTTGGCGAAGGCGATCGTCTCGTTAGCAAGGCCGGCGATATTTCCCAGGCTGAGACCCTCGTTCATCAATTGCTGGCCGAAACCCACCACGCCGCCTCCGGCGAGGACGCTGCCGCCGTCTGCGTCCTCACCATCATGCTTCGCCACTAATTCCGAAGCTCCGGGAATGGCCTCGATCATGCGCGTAGCGGGACCGTCGGCTGCCTCGCGTTGCAGGAAACCCAGCATCATGCCAACGGCCTTGTCTGCGAGAGCCGGGTCGACGCCGACATTGGTGGCGATGCGTGATACGAATTCTTCCAAGGAAGGGCACCTTTCGTTTTATTGAGGTCAGAATGATTAGCTATGTTTGTCCCGCTCAAATGGTTGAGCGCAGCGCCAGTCTACGCCTCCGCAGTCTTACGCAAAAAACCTCTCAGGTATTGGTCCACCCTCTTGGCTATTTCCATGGACTTCACGTCTACAAGGCGCTGAAAAGGCACCGCAGCAATGATGGTGGTTACAAGTACAATGAGGACAGTGCTACTGGCCGCAATGGCATGCCCCCATTGGATAGTCCAGAGATAGACAAAGCACCCGAGGGAGCAAAGGATAGGGAAATGAAGAAGGTAGACCGAGAACGACAATCGACCCAGGAGTGGGAAAAAGTATGACGAGAAGGCTCGCTGAAGCGATGGAAGCGCGAGAACGCTAGCGACAAGGAAGGTTGCACCGACGCAGTGCATTGCGTCCTTCAGGGGATTAAAGTCGATTGGGGAGAGTTTGATGATCGGCTCATACAAGATGTCGTTTGAGAAGCCGCCAAGATAGATGGCAGCAAGTAAGATTGCGATCTTGGCTTTGTGAGGCCATTTCGCTGGAGAAACGCGAGTCAGGAGGACGCCGACCCCGAACGACAAGGCGAAGGGCAGGTAAGCTATATGGATCGCAAAAGAGAGAGCCGCGGCAAAAACTGTGACGAGGGCGAAGGTGAACCACCTCGCAGCGAAGGCGAACATGAAGGCCAAGTATGAACCGACGAGCTCAATGGACATCGTCCAGAGTGGTGAATTGAGTTTGTTCTTACCGAGAAATAAGGACTCATATAGGGCCTCCTTGGCGATGGTCGCGGCCGTAATTGAGCTAGGGTAATACCAGGTCAGCCAGATCGAGCCCGTGAGTGGAGCAACTTCAAGATTTCTCATCAGCCCCATGGCAAAAATGGTACCGGCAAAAACGATTGAAGCCGCGATTGGAATGCCGAGGCGGGGTATCCGTCGGATTGCCCTGGATACAAGCACCGATGCATTTCCAGTGTCAGCAAAAGACTTGGTAAGGACGAAGCCGCTTAGAACGAAGAATACACAAACAGCAAAGCTTCCGTTGATAAGCATGCTGAATGGGGGGAGAGTTAGAAGCTGAGCAGGCCATCCGATTTCTGGCCACGCTGCTTGCGCCAACGGGTACATGGTTTTGAATATCCCTGGCTCGACAGCGAAGAGGGCGTGAGACAAGAGGACGCCAACTGCAGCCAGCCCCCTCAATCCCTCTAAAGCAATAAAACGCCCAGATCCGGCCTGCCCCGCCGCCATTGCGTTCATGGATACTCTGCCCCTTATGATGCGCCGGTTTCGACTTGGTCTTCCTACAAAGGCCACGCTCGTGAACGTGAGCTGGAAAGCACGGGACATTGGCTTTCCTGCGCTATGCAGCATCATGACGGATGGGTAAACTTGATTGTTTGGATATAATGCATCCATGGGATGGATATGCGGGCCATGCCCACCGGCGACAGCCGGTCCTGGATCTGAAACTCGGCCTGATCGTGCGAGAGACAGTAGAGCGCCTGAAGCACCATGATCTTCAACATCATCACCGTATCAAAGGGCGCCGTCCGCCCTTGGCGCTTCGGAGGCGGCCAAGCCGGTTGGCGAGGCCGCCTGAGCCTTGCGAAGAAAAAGCGGGCTCGGTTCACGAGCACCCGGCACGCGCCGTCAGGGCGCGCGGGCGTCATCAAGTGCCGGCAGACTGCCGCTTGCCGGATGCCTGGACGCCATGCCTTGCGCTGCGGTTTTATCAGCTCGCAGGACTTAACGCCGGTGTCCCCGCGAGGCGTGCCTCTGTGCCAACCGCTTGCACCTGAAATCTGCTTAGCTGTTCGGCGCCTTCGACCGCATGCCGCCACTCGGCACGCCGCCTGGCGAGCGAATTTTCGAGGTCTTGATTCCACTGGCGACGTTTTGGCGGAAATTCCCAACATGGGGTCACGGAGACGCGGGCAGCAAGGCCTGTATCGCAAGAGACTGGATGGGCAGCCATGACCTCCCGAGAGCGCAGCGACATGGCTTGGCACTGGCATCAGCTGATCATCGACCATGCGGACGACCTTGCTGCCATTCTCACCGCTGAGATGGGCAAGCCGCTTGCCGAAGCCGGACCGGAAGTCCCTCACGCTGCTTGCGATCTGCAATGGGACGCCCGAAGAGGCCAAAGCCGTCTATAGCGAGACGATCTCCCTGCCCTCGACGGGCCAGCGCATGCTGGCGGTCAAGCAGCCGATCGGCGTTGTTGGCACCATCACGCCGTGGAATTTTCTCGGCCTCGAGGGTTGCGCAAGAGCTCGCCGGCGCTGGCGGCCCGCTGCGCGGTCATCCTCAAACCTGCCGAACAGACGCCGCTTGTTGCAGGCGCAATGGTTGCACTCGGCGCGGAGGCCGGCTTTCGGCAACCTGATCTGTGCCTGCAAAGGCGATGCCGTCGGCCGCACGCTGATTAGCCGATGAACTTGATCCACAGGCGCTTGAACCATGCGACGATGGCCTTGAGCCCCTTCGGCCGGGTGCCGCGCTTGAGAAGGCGGTCATAGGCGCGGCCGGCTTCGATCTGCTTTTGATGAGGTGTAACGGAAATGACTGGAATGGGTCTATCATCGGTCTTGGAGCAAGGGCGTCTCGCACAATTTGGCTGACCTGGGTCAGCTTGTTCGGCGTTTGGTGTTTCGCGGACGCTCTGCTGACGTCGGCTGGTTTTCGCGATCCTCGGTGGTCAATTGCTGCGGACCGACAACGGACTTGCGGCCACCTGCAATGGGCAACTTCATCTGCGGGGCACGTCGAACCTCTTCCGGCGTTGGACGACGACGTGGCTTTCTTGTCTTCAGACCGGATTTGGCGTGCTCGTTGAATGCCTCACGCGCCAGATTGAGTTCTAGCAGGCTGTTGAAAAAGGCGCTCGCCATCGGACCGCAGCGGTGATTCATTGGTTCCGAAGGGATTCGGAGGTGACGAGTGCGCGGCGGCGACGATCGAACTGGCGAACTGTTCAGCTATGTTGACCTTGAGGCACGAGTGCGGCGCAATCATCCGTTGCGGGCGATCCGGTTAATCGTGAGCGAGGCGCTGTCGGCACTGGAGCGGGAGTTCGCGGCGCTGTATTCGCCGATCGGACGGCCATCGATCCCGCCGGAGAAGCTGCTCAGGGCGATGCTGCTTCAAGCCTTCTATTCGATCCGCTCGGAGCGGCTTTTGATGGAGCGGCTGGAATACGACCTCCTGTTCCGCTGGTTTGTGGGCATCGGCGTGGACGACGCAGCCTGGGATCATTCGGTGTTCTCCAAGAACCGTGACCGGCTGCTGGAGGGCGACATCGCTGCAAAGTTCCTGAGCGCGGTGCTGGCGCAGCCCAAGGTGAAGAGGCTTCTGTCGACGGATCACTTCTCGGTCGACGGCACGCTGATCGAGGCCTGGGCGTCGATGAAGAGCGTCAAGCCAAAGGACGGCCCAAGCGGTGGTCATGGCGAGCCGCCGGCAGACGGCGGCGGGCGCAACGCGGAAGCGGACTTCCACGGCGAGAGGCGATCGAACGAGACGCACGCCTCGACCACCGATCCCGACGCCAGGCTCTACCGCAAAGAGCGAGGCAAGGAGGCGAAGCTGTGCTTCATGGGGCATGGGCTGATGGAGAACCGCCATGGCCTTCTGGTCGACGCCTGCCTGACCTTGGCCGACGGGCATGCCGAGCGGGTGGCGGCACTCCATATGATCGAGCCTCGTGCGGATCGGCCGGAGGCGATCACGCTCGGTGCCGACAAGGCTTATGACGCAGAAGACTTCGTCAACGAACTGCGCGCAATGAAGGTGACACCGCATGTGGCGCAGAACACCAGCGGCCGTAGTTCGGCGATCGACGGGCGCACGACGCGGCACAGCGGCTATGCGATCAGCCAGCGCATCCGCAAGCGCATCGAGGAGGCATTCGGTTGGATCAAGACCGTCGCCGGGCAGGAGAAGACCAAATTGCGCGGCCGCGACCGCGTCGGATGGGCCTTCACTTTCGCGGCCGCCGCCTACAATCTGGTGCGGCTGCCGAAGCTCATCGCTGGGACCAACTGACATGGCCAAGGTTCCAGCCATCGCCAAGGCCTTTGCCGGTCGCTGGCGTATCGTCGAAATGGATGTCTGGGACAACGATTTCCTCGATCTCGTCGAAGAGGCGCATCTGACGTTCAAAGGCGCGGCGGACGGCGAGATTGGCTTCGGTGCCCTCAAGGGCTTCCTTGATGTCCGCTACCGCGCGCGAGACGGCTCGGTCTGCGCGGAATTCTCGTGGAGGGTCACGACGAAAGCGATCCCGCTTGCGGTCGCGGATGGGCGATGATCGGCACCGCGGGTCGCCTCGTCGGCCACTTCTATATCCACAATGCCGACGATTCAGGCTTCGTCTGCGAGCGCGCCTGACTTCTTCAACAGCCTGCTAGTCTTACTGAGTCAGAAAGTCGCGGGTGCGGGGGGATTCGCGCTGGTTTCGGATTTGTTAGCGTGCTGATTCGTGATCAGGGAAGCGCGCCATGACCAACTGGACTGCGGAGAGTGAAGCGGCGTTCGACGCCTATGTCGATGCTTTGATCGGGGTGATTGGCCACGCCGACCGAGCTGAGCCTCTGAAGGATTACTGCCTCGGACTTCTGATGCCGCTGGAGCGCAAGAGCGTGGAACCGTTGGCGGCCGTCACGGCGCCGTCGCGGGTGTCGGCCAAGCATCAGTCTCTGCTGCATTTCGTGGGACAGGCGCCGTGGTCGGACGCGGCCTTGCTGGCGCGGGTTCGCGACTGGGTCCTTCCACGGATCGAGCAGCATGGACCGATCCGGGCGTGGATCGTCGACGACACGGGCTTTCCCAAGAAGGGCAAGCACTCGGTGGGCGTAGCGCGCCAGTATTGCGGCCAGTTGGGCAAGCAGGACAACTGTCAGATTGCGGTCAGCCTGTCGATCGCGAATGACGCAGCCTCGCTTCCGATCGCCTACGAACTGTATCTCCCGCACAGCTGGGCGGAGAATCCGGAACAACGCAAGAAGGCCAAGATTCCCGCAGGGATCACGTTCCAGACCAAGCCGCAGATCGCGCTCGAGCAGATCAGGACGGCCAAGGCCGAGGGCGTCGCGCCCGGCGTGGTTCTGGCCGACGCCGGATATGGTGCCGACGGTAGTTTCCGCGCCGGCCTGTCCGAGCTCGATCTGACCTATGTGGTGGGCGTTCAGCCGACCCTCAGCGTCTGGCGTCCAGGCGAGAGTCCGCTGCCGCCCAAGCCTTGGAGCGGAAGAGGCCGGCCGCCGTCTCGGGTCGGCCGAACCGACAATCACAAGCCGATCTCGGCCAAGGCCCTGGCCGAGGAGTTCAACGCCGAGACCTGGCGCACGATCGCCTGGCGCGAAGGAACCAACACCGAGCTCAATTCCCGCTTCGCCGCCGTGCGCTTGCGGCCGGCCTCCAGGGACTACAATCGGCCCGAGGCTCACGCCGAAGAGTGGCTCCTGATCGAGTGGCCTGAAGGCGAGGTCGAGCCGAGCAAGTATTGGCTCTCCACCTTGCCGGCCGACGCTACGATCACCCAGCTGGTCGACGCCGCCAAGCTGCGTTGGCGGATCGAGCGAGACTATCAGGAGCTCAAGCAGGAGCTGGGACTGGGCCACTACGAAGGCCGAGGGTGGCGGGGCTTCCACCACCACGCCAGTCTCTGCATCGCCGCCTATGGCTTCCTGATCGCTCTGAGGGAGACGATTCCCCCCTCAACTCCAACTCGCGCCCAGGGCCGCCAAACACCTGGTCTTCCCAGCGGTTATCGACCCCGCGGATCCTCCGATCCGACCAGAGCGGCACGTCCCGACCTCGATCCCGACCATCAGGCGACGCCTGACTGTGGCCCTGGCCAACCGTCTGCAACGATGTCCGTGTTGCACAAGAGCCATGGACAGTCCGCGTTAGGTCAGAAATTTATGACGCAGTAAGACTAGGAGATTCGCCAGAGCTTGATCTTCAGAAATATCTGTAGGCCACCCGTAGGCTCCGGCAACGGCGGCATCCAGGTCCGAGTGAGCGTCGACCAACCACTGCGGACGCCGGTTGTAGAGGTTGGTCAGGGCACGCTCGCGGAGGATCGCGTGCGACACGATGTCCTTCGGAAGGATTTGATCCGGATAGCCGGGCACGACCTCGGGCTTGATCTGGACAAGGTCGCTCGGGTTGAGCCACGCGTTTCGTAAGTCATCAAGCCTCTTGGCCACCTGTGATATGGCGATGGCTCGTGAATCCTTTTCATATCGGACTGCTGGGATATCCGGCGTGAGGCCCTCGGGGAACGGGAAGGTCTCGAATACCCCCGCACTATTGTAGGTTGGATCATTGCCGACGCCGTGCCACGAGCAAGTTCCGAAGCTCCAAGCCTCATGAAATCGGGAGTGAAGAATCCCGAAAAAGACATCGTCTGACCGAGAAAACGCGAAGATGCGGGAGTCGGGCACTATCGCTTGATCAAGCCACACGAATGTCCGATGCTTTGCGACGCGAGGTGTTGCCATGTAACGCGAGTGGCCCTGCAAGGAAGCGTGAAAAGCCGGTCTCGGCTCCACGTGTCGCCACCAACGCTCGCGGTAGGCATCACGCCTGTTCTTTGAGCGCTCCGGAAACACATGCTCTCTAATGTGCTGGAACGGCGCCTCGTAGAGGGCAGCCTCCTGCTCGGACATCTCCCAGCCGAAATCCACAATCCACATGTCGCGGCCGCGGCGAGTGAAGGTTCCGCCAGGTCATCTAGGGTGATCACGTATGTGGACGGAACGGTGTTCGTCCAAGCGGTATGGATGCGAAGGCGTTCGATGTCGCAAACGATGAGTAGCGGCGGGCTCAAAAGCGCCGGCGCGTATCGCATCAACTGGAGGAGGGCCTCGTCGATGTTTCCCTTCTTACGCTTGTACTCCCATGCGAAGTGACCCTTCTTCCAGACGTCAGCAAAACCTTTACCCCCTCCGAGCTTGTTCGCACCTTTCTCGAACGCGAAGAACGCGCCGGTCGGGTCCTCATCGCTCGGAGACGGATGGCCGACCAGCGAGCAGATATCGAGGAAGTGTTCTTGAGCTGCCTGCCGCTCGCCAAGTTCCGACTTCCTCCACTTCTTGATGAAAGCAGCAGGCGTTATGGGCGTGAGCCCTGCGGCACCCAGACTCATTACACATCCCCTCCGACACAGTCATCGGACCCGGCAGAAGAGGTTGCCAATAAAACTCTGATTATTGGTTAATATTAGTCACCGATGCATCAATAATTGCCTCGCCCTGACCTATTATTGTGTAGCATCAGAAATAGGGGACACCATGCATTGTGGCAGCGGTGATCACACGACTGGAATGCATTTCGTGGTTTCCTGAAGCGCTTTCCATTCGACTTCCGGCGCGGAAAAAACGCGTCAGCGAGCGCCCGACTAATTAAAGCGCGGCGCGCTGGCACTGGACCGCGGTAGTTTGCGGGCTTTCTACTCGTGTTCCGGTGGATGGCAACCCACGCTTTGGCTCAACATGGTTTGCCTATTAATTGCCTTCGTGATGCCCCTCGGCGGCCAGCTTCTGCTTGCTCTTGCGTACTCGGATCTCGATACGACGCCTTTCTGGAGCGTCGCCTGACTGAGCTCCATCCGTGAGGCGATCATCCGGCAGGATCAGTTGGCCGCCTGACATGGGTAGGATGTTCAAATGATCAAACGCCGGTATCTTTTTCAGAACGGACGCGACGGATATCGCTCGCGCGAGGCCTAGCCCGGCATTATCACCCGGCTCCATTTCGCTGACGCTCTCATCCCCAGAGAGTACGCGCCCCAGAACGAAGTCCATGTTCGACTGCCTCGACAATCGCTGCTCGTCAGTGTGGCCAATGACCTCGACGACATCGACATCGTATTTTGCGACGATATCGGCAATCTGCTCGGCAATAGCGCCCTCAAGCTTGGCCTTAAAGGCCGGTTTGAGTTCGGCACTGCTGACTTCGAAGGAATAGCCCTTGGCTTCGCTCAGATTGATGATCGGTGGCAGATCCTTAGGCTGCCGTGTCGTTTCAGCGAGTTCCTTTTCGGCTTCAGCCAGCTTCCGTTCGGCTTCGGTCGCACGCTGATCTGCTGAGACTAGCTTGCGTACGTCGTCGGCTGAGAGATTGTTGTCTCGGACCGCGACTGTGGCTTCCGCCAGCTGAACTGCTTCGTCGGCCGACAGTCCCTTTTGCTCGATCTGCTCGATCGCTTTTTTGGCGAGGACGAGCTTTCGCCATTCCTCATCAGGCACTTTGTGCCCAGTGAAGCGCTCCATGAGCTCGGCAACCTGGGCCAGCAGGTTCTTGTTCTCCTGCTTGAGTTGCTGAATCACTGCTTCGCTGCGGGATACCCTTTCAAGGGCAGTTTCCAATTCGGCCTTCTTCTTTGCGACGATGGCGCCTGCAACCAACAGCAGGCAGAAGACGAGCAGGAGCATCGTTTCGGCCATGGTGAGCCCGAGGATCAAGCCGCGGGCATAGCCTTTCTTTTCGTAGCCGACCGAAGCTCCGCCGGGTTCGTTCAGCGCCACCATCTCGGCCTCGGCTGGACTTTCTCCACGATCGGCTGGGAGGCCTGCTGCCCGGCATCAGCGCCGTTGGCTGTTGCCGTTGCGCCTGGCTTCTCACCCTGCGCAGTTGCCGCCGAAATGGGGATGAAGATGGGAGGTTCAACAGACGGTTCATTGGCGTGCACAGGTGCAACCGGAGGAATTTCGTGCGGGACGGACACACGATCGCGATCGAGGATGCGGGATAGCAGGTTCGTCGTACTGGCGTTTTGCTCAGCCTGCTTCTCAAGCCTCTCCAGGAGGAGCTTCTGATGCGCCGCCATCCTCAAGACGGTATCCGAAAGCTTGTCGGTCCTTTCCCCCTGCTCTTTGGAAAGCGCCTCAGCCCGCTCGGTGAACCTTCCGACAGACGCTGCAAGCACCTTGAGAACTGTGACGACATCCGTCTTGAGGACCTCGTCCGGAATAACCACGTTGGCGAGCTTCCCGGCAACTATGTCGGCCTGCGCCTCGAACTTCGAGATCGTGCCAGCCATGGAGGCATTCGCCGTGTCGAGCGACGCTGCGACTGTGTCGACCTTTTCAGCGACACCTGAAAACCTGCTTTCGATACGGCCGAACGTGTCATCGAGGCTTTTGGCTATCTTCTCCGAAGTCTCCTGGACGGGCTTTATCGCTTTGGCGGCCATACCCTCGAAGGCCTGTCGGACCTGATCGCCGTTCTTCTCCGCCTGTCGGGCTATTTCGTCGAAGCCTTCTTCCAACATCTGATTGCAAACCCGGCGGAAGTCGGCGAACTCACGCGCTACGCTTTCCATCTCGGTGCGCACGCGACGTGTCATGTCCGCGAGCTCGTGACGGGCAGCCCGTTCCACGTCGGCGGGGTCGCGTCGGACCTGATTGTGGAAGATGCGCAGCGCGATGCCTGTGATGGTCGACGTCACGGCAATGCCGAAATTCCTGACGATTTCGTCGGTCGATGCGTCTGTGCCGAACTGGTAAAGCGAGGTGCCCAGGCTGGAGAGCGTGAACAGGAAGCCCATGTAATAGAGGTTGTCTCCTGTCTGCTCGTCGTGAACGCGCAACTTCCCGACGTACCAGGAAAACGCGAAGTAGCCGATCATGATGCCGATCGGCACCGTTGACGAGATAACGGGACTTATGCCGGCGGTCTTTGTGACGGCGATGAAAACGCACCCGCCTACCGTCAGCGCGATATAGAAAGCCTGCGGGAAGATCCACGTATCGAGGAAGGATTGTCTACGCGCGGCCATGGGTTACATCCCTTCCAGCTTTGTAAAGTCGCTGAGATTGCCCCCGTTCTCCGAAAACCACTGCGTCCAAAAATTGGCGTGGTCGACGGACGGGAACTTCCTTTCCGGCCTGTTGAAATAGAGAATGGTTACGTCGGCGCCGAGAAGATCGGTCCTGAAGCGCGAATTCGCTGGGCTTTTCTTGAAGGCGTTGTAGTCGGCGCCCGCTTTGTATTGGGAATAGGCGGGCGTGTTCTCCATCATGTCCGACACGAGGACCAACCGTTTTGGAACATTGTCGAACATGCCGTTGTCGAACAGGCTGAGCTTCAGTTTCTGGATGCCAGCCATGATCGGCGACTGATCAGCCTGGCTATCCGCCGGCAAGTGCTCCGGCAGTTCCTTGAGGGGCTTGTCGAAGGCCTCTTCCCAGATTCTCTGATGCTTTCCGGGATTGCTGGTCCAGACGTCAACCGTTGAGCCGTCTCCCGGATTGCAACGCGCGTACAGCTCTTTCAGGTCGCCAGGTACCGCTGTCAAGGTGCCAACCCAGAGGTAGCCGCCTTGCTTGATTGAGCCGGCAATCTGCCTGAATTTGTTGGCAAGATCCTCCATGGTCGCCTGCGGGACGGGATCAGAGGTGTCAAAAAGAACAGCGGTGACGCTGTTCGGTCCCGCCTTTGTCGGGCAGCCCGTCTTTGCGTTTGTTTCCACCACGTCCCGGGCCTTTACGTTGAGCCAGACGTAGCCGGAAAACATTGCGAGCGAGGCAAGTCCAAGCAGGATTGTTCCGACAATCGCTCCAACGCCTTTCCCGCGCGAGCTCCCTGCCCTGCGACGGCTTCTAGGCCTGGCCATCGAGCGTCTCCGGATACAGCTTGTCGAGGTCGCGATACTTTTCGATCCCGGACTCGCATTCCTTGCCCACCTGCAGCATCTGCTCGTTCAGCGCCTGCTGGGCCGCGGCAATTGATGAAGCAAGATCGCTATCCTTGATCTCACCATCGTTTTGGACAATGGGCTTGGTCTTTTGGAGTTTAAAGGGCTGGGAGAAGTGTTTTGGAGCGGGAGTTTTGCGCGCCCGAATGTTTGCTTCGCGGTATTTTGAAAGCAGCTGGTTGCAACTCCTCTCGAGCTGCTCTTGATGTTCATTGAACAGAGCCAAAAGCCGCGCACGGCTGGATAGGATTGCAGCGTGTTCTCTCCTACGGCTGCTTAGCCCCTTCAAGATGTCTTCGACCTTGGTATTGTGGTCGTCGCGCAATTCGATGAGGCGGTCTATGAGGTCGGCTTTGGTATCGGTGTAATCCTGCCGCCTCTCCCGGCGCCTTTTTTCCACGCCGGCATAACCTGGATATGGATCGAGAACGAACCAGCCGTCGATGAAGGCGATGATAGAAAAGAGCAGACCGACCAGGAAGAGCATCCACGATCTCACCTCCTCAAGCCCGAGCGGGTTATGGAGCATTCTCTGGACCGCAATGTTGCCAGCTCCGTCGGCGAGCGTTCCGCTGACCTCACGATAGTGCGCAAGCAGCAAGTTGATCCCGAGTGCAATAGCGGCATAGAGCAGGATGAAAACGGTTCCGACAAGCTTCCCTCCCCAAGACCGATGGGTCACCCAGCGCACGCAGAAGATGGCGAAAATCAACGCGGACACGATATTCACGAAGGAAAAGGCGAATGCTTCCGTGGCACCACCGAGGAAGCCTTGGTCGTTGCCCTTGGCCAGAAAGGATCCGTTGAGATACGTCTCGACCAGCAGGAGGAAAATAAGGAGCGCCACCCTGAAAAGATGGGCTGTTCCTTGCTGCAGCCTGGCAACGCGTTCCAAGCGGTGGTTCTTGCGGAAGCTGGAAAGCTCCGTGGTTGCCTCGTGAAGGTCGGTTCGCTTGGCGTGAAGGGTATCCAAACCGATCGCTATTTCTCCCTTGAAGTCGGACAGGCTTGAAGTATTGGCTTGCTGAAGGAGGCCGAACTGCTCCTCAAGGCCCAGGTTCGCAACGCGGCCGGAGAAGAGGTGAAGCTGATCCTCAAGGATCTGGTGGGCCGCCTTTTTCTCGTCCTGCACCCTTTCGACGATGGAGTGTTCGACCTCGTCGAGGGCCTTGGACGAGGACGATGGCTGGTCTTTTTCGCCATGCGCCGTTCCCTGATCGTCGAGGTCCATGTCCCGGGCAATCTTGTCGACGTTGAGACTCGGGAAAATGTCTGCCCCCACCCTATAGTCGTGGTTCGCTTCCATTATCCGATTGCGCAGCTTCTCGAGCGCTTCAAACCTCGCAACCAACGTCTTTACCCCTACGATCGAACCCTGGAAAACACATGCTTGCGGCACGCCGCGCGCTTCATCGCGCAGCAATCCCGCAATCGGCGTCGGTCATATCCGGCTTGCCCCACCCAGCAGAATGCAAAAAACCCATTCTGAATGTGCTCGATAGTACATCGACGCGCTGCGTGCAAACTAAAGAAGTGGTTCGGCCTCCGGAGCGATTCCTTGCAACCAGCGCGGCCGGCCATGGTCTTTCTCATCGCGTACTTTGAGGCCGCTACCTTTTGCTCCAGTTCGCAAGAGTTATTGACACACTGTGTTGACGCGATCGATCAGCTCCCGGCCATACAGAAAGATTCTCAACCCTTGTCACCCGCCAAACCTAGACCAGCGCCAAATTTGATAGCATTCTAGTGATGGGGAGAATAGCTTGGACAAATCTCGCTACAAAAATCGCTCGGGTCAGGGGCGCAAGGGCAATGGCGTGGGTCGATCACGCGCCTGGCGCCGCGCAAGCGTGCCGTTGGGCCTGGTCTTTCTGACAGTGGCTGCCGCTGCCGCCTTAGCCACGCAATCAGCCATGCAGCACACCGACCGAATACCAGACATTGGCGTTTCGAACTGGTTCGGATCGAGGCCGGAGCCGATCGCCGGCGTCGCGTCCGTTATCGACGGGGACACGATCGAAGTCCATGGCCAGCGGATCCGCTTTAACGGCATCGACGCGCCGGAGAGCAAGCAGTACTGCAGCGACGCCAAGGGATTCGACTATCCCTGCGGGCGCCGCTCAGCCGACGCACTGGACGCATTTCTAGCGGCCTCCAGGCCGGTGCACTGCACCTTCGTAACTTGGGACCGATATCACCGGTTTGTCGGTGATTGCCAGCGCGCGGATGGCGTCAGCGTCGCCTCCTGGATGGTCGAGCACGGCCAGGCTCTGGATTGGCCCCGCTTCAGCCACGGGGCCTATTCAGCGCAGCAGGCGAAGGCGGAGGCCGCGAAACTCGGTCTTTGGGTCGGAACGTTTCAGGCACCCTGGGAATGGCGGGCTTTGCACGCCGGCGATGCGAGGCCGTCGAGCCAGCCGCTTGGCATCATCAGCCGCTCACAGGTAGCGCAAAGCTTTTCATGCCAACCGCGGCGGACATGCTCGCAAATCAGCTCTTGCAACGAAGCCCAATGGTATCTCAACAACTGTCCATGGGGTGGCAAGCTGGATCGCGATGGCGACGGAATTGCTTGCGAGACACTCTGTTGATGGCGCTGGATAAGAAGCGGCCACAGATGCAAACGCCGTAAAGGCGGAGGGATGAGAGAGATGGTGTTCTTTGCAACAATCGGACTTCTTATCATCGCTGTGAGCATCCCCATTGCCGCCATGTACGCCTGCGGACAGTTTGTCGGACAGAAACCGCCACACGCGCTGTTTAAGATGGCCGTGATGTTGGCGGTGGGGTTAGGCCTGTTCTCAGCCGTGGTAGGCGCAATGCTCTACGCGCGCGTCGGCGGCATGACTGTTTCCGAGTGGGTGATGCTGGCGTGGGTTGCCGGATCTGCCGTTACCGGCCAGGTCGCCTTGCAGGAATTGCTTGGCCGCAAGCCTCTTTCGTCGCCCGCAACTGACTGACAGTTTCAATCCGCTGACTCCTACTTGCCGTGGGTCGTGATCGGTGAGGCCTGATGCCGTTGACCCATCGCCACAGCACGCCAGTGCATCGCGAGCGCAATAAAGCCCGCGAGGGTTAGCGCGCCAAAGATTGTTGGCTCAAGGCCCGGCAGCACCGTCGCGCTGCCGATACACGGCTTGTCGAGCCCCTTGTCAAATTCAGTGCAGATACGAGCGGGATCGTTCAGCGTCCGGAGTTCCGACCAATCCCAAAGGCTCGCGCCTGGGTCCTTCTTGCCGTCGTTCAGCATTACCGTCGCGGAGAGAAACGTACACCAGAAATAGACCAGCGCGATCGCGGGCAGCACAGAGAAGACCACAATCATCGCGCCTTGATAGACGCGGCCTTCTCGCGAGCCCGTCTCGATCGCGTCGAAGCCGACAACCGGTATCCGCGCATGCCAGTGCGAGCCGCTGCGTAGGGCATAGACCCGTCCAATGAGTGAGGTTAGGGCGAGCAAAATCGAACATATCGGGATTGCGATCATTACTGCAGGCACCCTCGCCTTCATGACCAGCTTTGGACCGAAAATCTCTTCCCCGCCTTGCGCGACCACCCAAGAATTCAGGGCGTAATAGAGAAGGAGCGCACTGACCACAAACCAAACCTTGCTAAGCTGGGATTGGGTCATTGGTACCCTCTTGTTCGTTATGAATGGCCGCGGCTCGTTTGGCAGATGGGCTACTGACCTACCAAATCAGCTGATAGCGCCATATCGAAATTCATTTTAAGGCGGGCACTGGCAATCAGATTTTCCGGCCCGACAGTGATATCCAGAAGTTCAATCGACGGAGTGTCAGCGGAAATCTTCAACCCCGGAACGTTGGTATTGTGAACGGCCTTCAAGATCTCATCGGACGCGTCGTTGATCTGCTTGTTGAGATCGACTTTCGAATGAGCCTCTAAATCTGCCAGGATCTGGGTTTCGAACAGGGATTGTGCAGCCTTCCAGAAGGCGTTGTCCAGGACGGTCGCGAAATGCAATTTATTGATCGAGATCGCTGTGCCAGTTTTCTCGACGCGGGGTACCCCTGAGAGGTAAACCCAGCCGGTCGTATTCAGGAACTCGCCCGGCAGCTTTGCCTGTACCTTCAAGCCAACCACGACAGAGCCAGCGCTCGGATATAGGTCAATATCCTCGACCTTCACATCGACGGCGCCTGCCGGCGTCTGCTGCTGGAAGTCGTGACCCTTAAGGTTCTTTGACAGCTCGTCCAACAGCAATCCATAGGGAGCAGCTGCTTGCACGGTGATGTCGGCCTGACTTCGATCAGCTGATGTTTTGCCCAATGGCGGCAGAGACAGAGACTGTGTGGCAACTGGCTCTGCGGCAAGACTGGTCTTTGCCGCGACACGCACGGTCATCTTCATGCTTTGCGCTTCACCGACCAGGCCCGAAAAGCTCGCCGCTGTGGGGACGATGTTGAGATAGACGGGCGTGTTGTCCGGGCGGTCGATCTTGATCGCAATGGCGTGCCATTGGGCCTCAACTTTTGACCGAAGCGCATCACAAGGCAGAGCTTTAGCGATGGCATCCTGTATCTTGGCGCGGTGGTCATTGATCTGGCCGTTCAACACGTCAGCCAGTCCCAGATTGATTGGCCCTGCGCAGACTTGGGGGTGCCCCAGGTTTCCAAAATCAAAGCCGAGACAGTTTTTGCCCACGACTTCCACCGAAGCACTGCTCACCCATCTGCCGGTCGGGGTTCCTGAGAGCACGGGGCACCACTTATCGTTCATGTCGAACTGCAGATCGACGCCGGGGACCAGCCGAGCTTCGAAGTTCTTTCCGGAAAGCGAAAGCAGTTTGGCAAGGTCGCCACCTACGCCGGCCTGACCGCTGACAAACAGCGGCTGTTCGACGTGAACGCCATTGCCCGCCTGGGCCACAACAAGAGGGCCATCTCTTGCGATGTCAGCATGCCAATGAAAGTCGGCGCATTGGTTCGTAGTGCCAAGGCTCGGAGCGGTAATATCCGGCACCTCAGCGCAAACACGGACACCGATCCAACGGCACTCAGTATGATGTCCCACGTGTCCGGGATTAATATGAGGAATACCGACACATCCGATTTGACCATCTCCTTGCACTGGAACGGATTGCGGTATCTTCGATTGGGCTGCTTGCACTAGCGTCTCATACGGGATTTGCGCCACCAGCGTGAGAACGCTGTCCGACACGGGTGCCGGCGGCACATCGGCAGTGCCACCATGGATTGGCGCCTGGAAGAGATTTTTTTCGCAGCCCGAAACGCCAACCAAAATGAGAAGGACCGGAACGAACCGACGAGCGGCGGCAGCAAAGTGAGCGACACGCAACTTCGTGTCCGGTCTGGTACGCGCTGTCATGGACGTCTCCCCCAAGAATGCTCTGCACCCGTTGAAGCGGCGGCACTGAAAATCACCGCTTTGTGATCTCTACGTGATCGAATGACCTTCAGGTGCCCCTATGCGCAGGCAGGCGCCGAAGCTCCTGCCGCTAAAGACAACCGAACAAGCGATCCCGCCCTAGGAACTTCGTTGAGAACTCTATTCTTCACATTGACCGCACATTACTCTTTGTTGCATAGTGACGTAAGAGGCTGTTTGGATTCTTTTTAGAAATTGATAGAGGAATAGCGGGTCAGAATGGACTGCGTTTGCAAATATGTTAGCCGCTTAAATATGACGCATTTGAACTATTAACTCGCCTGGAGATTAAATCGTTTAATGTCAAATCTTTCAATCCCTATCGTCAAATAGAATCTCATAGACTGTCTCTATTCCTTGGAGGGAGGAATCTACCATGGTTGCGACTAATTTGTTCGACGAGCGCCGCCGCGCGGTAATGATTGCGGCTGCAAAACGATGGAAAGCGCAGCCGCCAACGCCTGCGACGACGCAAGTGACGCCATCGGAACAGGCGCGCTACGACGCTCGCCGTTCGAGCTTTGATCAGGCGAGCGAACTGAAGGCACAAGGCCGTCTTCCGGTGTTCGTCGAGCGGAAGATGGGGCCTACCCTTGACTGGTACACCTTGCCGCCAGACGATGCTGCCCGAGCCGCTGGCCGGCCGGTCGCCCGCATCGTGGCCAACGTCGATCCGAAGGTCGACCCGGTCGGGTTTGCGACCGGGTTCATGGTTTCACCTAACGTTCTTCTGACAAACTGGCATGTGTTTCCGGATCCCGGCTCGGTACGAGGAACCGGCGCAAATTTTCTTCATGATGAGACGGCATCAGGTGTCGCCCGCGGCATCATTTTCGAGTTTGATCCGGACGCCCTTTTCTTCTCGGCGGAGGATCTCGATTTCGCGCTCGTCGCGGTGAAGCCGAAGGCAATCACCGGCGAGCTTCTCTCCTCTGTCAACTTCCTGGCGATCAATGGATCGCGGTCAAAGATCCTGCCCGGAATGCCTATCCGGATGATCGAATATCCTGATGGCGGGCCAAAACGCTATGCGATGGAGAATTGCCGGCTGCTCGAGCTGCGGGAGGACGGTTTCCTCCGGTACGAGACCGACACCGAGGAAGGATCGTCGGGCTCGGCCTGCTATTCGGAAATGTGGGAGGTCGTCGGTTTGCACCACGCCTCCATTCCAAAAATGCGTGGCAATACTATTCTCAATAAGGACGGTTCGGCATGGTCACCTGGCCAGCCGGATGACGGGATAGACTGGATCGCGAATGAGGGTGTGCGCATAAGTGCGTTGGTAAAGGCCTTCGGCGGGCTTGTACCGACCACGCCCGCCTCCAAGCATCTTTTGGACGAATTGCTGGCCAACACGACCGATCCTACCGATGAGGTCGAGAAGCTAGCGACGCCTCGCGCGCCAGAAGCCCTTAGTCCTGTGTTACCTGATCCCTCCAAAATTTTCGCAAACACGAAAGGAAACGTGATGGGCGGCGTTACCATGAATTTTTCCGGACCAGTGACGATTTTCGTTGGTAGCGGTGTGCCGGCATCACAGCTTCCACAGGCGACGGCCGCGGTCGCGGCAGACGAGGCGCTCGAGAAAGCACTGCGCTTCGACCCCAATTACGACGATCGAGAAGGCTACAACCCTGACTTTCTCGAAAACGATATCACCGTGCCGCTGCCTCGCATTTCGCAGGAGCGGGACCAGGAGACGTATAAGGAGAATGGCCAGATCGTCGTGCTCAAGTACCATCACTTCAGCCTGGCGATGAACGCTTCCCGGCGCATGCAGATGTGGTCGGCGGTGAATGTCGATTACGATGCATCGAAAAGGACCTCCAGCGGCCGCGCCTTCTTCGGTCAAGATCGTTGGGTGGTTGACCCGCGAATTCCCCAGAAATACCAGTTGGGCGATCCCGACATCTACGCGCCCGCCAAACAGATCGACCGGGGTCATATCGTGCGTAGGGAAGACAATGCCTGGGGTGATACGCCGACGGAAATCGAGTTTGCCAATTCCGACACGTTTCACTTCTCAAATTGCACGCCGCAGCACGCGGCCTTCAACCGCTCCCAACCGGGAAAGCAATGGCCGGGAGTTCAAGGCTTGTGGGGCGGTTTCGAAAACCACATTCAACGCGACTTGCAATCAGGTGACACGCGCGCCTGCATCATAGCGGGTCCGATCTTGAACCCGAACGATCCATCCGAAGATTTCGGGACCGGCCCGGTGCAGTATCCTCTTGTCTTTTGGAAAGTGGTTGCGGTCTCGACGCGCGATACCAATGGGCGCCGGTCGCTACGCACCTACGGCTTCAGGCTTTCCCAAAAGGATGTCGTCGACCGGTTCGGAGTGGAATTCGCGCCCGGCGAGTATGCACGCTATCAAGTCGCCCTGTCAGCCATAAGCGATGAGGCCGGCGTTATTTTTGACGATGTTCTCTTGCGCGCCGATACCCACGCCGACGCGTAACGTGACACTCGGCGTGGCAACGATGGCCAGCCGTCGCATGCTGTAGACGCTTCGGTCCAGAAGGCCGCCGCTCACGCGGCGGCTGCTTCGGAGGCGCTGAAGCGCAACAGATAGTCTACGGCGCGTTGCGCGTGCGCGGCGGCGGCGAAGATCGCTCGTTTATCGTCCTTCAGCGCGGCCGACTTCGACGCCCTCGCCTTCGAGCTCGACATCGGCAAATGGGAGATGAATCGCACGCACTGGGCGATCAAGGACGTCAACCTGCCGAAAGAACTGCACGCTGCGCGGGGCATTGCCTTGCCCCCGTGACGCGGCAGGCCAGCCGCGCCGTCGACATCACCCAGCACCATTTCGATGTTGGTCTCTCGTTTCCCGGCGAAGCCCGCGGGCTGGTCGAGCAGGTGGCCCGCGAGCTCGAGGCGAGTCTCGGCCCCAACGCCTATTTCTACGACAACAACTACGTCTCCCAGCTTGCCCGGCCATCGCTCGACACCCTGCTGCAGGACATCTATCGCAACCGCTCCAAGCTCATCGTAGTCTTCATCGGCGCCGACTATCAGCGCAAGGACTGGTGCGGCGTCGAGTTCCGCGCGATCCGCGAAATCATCATGGCTCGGGACGAGCAGCGCGTCATGTACGTGCGCGTCGACGACGGCGCCGTCGATGGCGTATTCCGCACCGACGGCTACGTCGACGCGCGACGCTTCAATCCCGCTGAGATCGCCCAGTTCATCACCGAGCGCCTCGCCCTCATCCCCTAATCGTCGGTGAGCCAGCCCGGCGTCACGGCGACCGTCCGGCGGTCGACCAGGACGCGACGACGCCTCGGCGCGCCGGGATCGGTGAGGCGCGGCGTCACCGAGACAATGGCGACCTTCCAGTCAGGCATGCCCGGCTGGGGCGCGGCCATGACACCGGACAGGACCGTCAGCCCGCGGCGCTCCAGCTCGGACACCCTGGCAAGAATGTCATTGTAGAGCTGGCGCCGCCCTCGCCCCGACGACAATGGCTCCTCGACGATGTCGGAGAGGATGAACGAGGCGAGATCGAGCCATTCGCCGAGATTAGCGATGTGGTCGTCATGGGTGTCGGGCACGCCGGGACGGTGGATGAGATAGGCGTCGCACTTCGCGGCATCGCGGATGGCCTTGTGCGTCTTCATCGGCGACACCGCCACCGGTTCGAGATGGCCAAACGCCTCGACGAGGTGTTGTTCGGCCGCCTTGTCCGGACCGATCGGCAGGCTCGGCGTGGTGAACGCGCCCGGCGCGTGGCCGAGCGCTTGGGCGATGCGGTCGAGCGCCTCGTCGCTCACCTTCTTCGCGCGTTCGACGCGCTCGACCGTCGACAGCGAGACACGCGCGAAGTCGGCGAGCGTGGTGGCTTTCCACTGCTTGAGATGGCGACCCCAGCGCACCACCATGGCGACGAGCTCGATCGCCGGCGGCGTGGGCACATCGACCGGCTTGTTGGGCAGTTCCTTAATCTTGTCGAGAAGTTCCTGGGCATTCATGGACGAGGTCTCCTTTCGTGCCCGCGAACATGCCTCAACTCCGCCGAGCAAAAGAGGTCGAAACGCCCTTCAGCACGCATCAGCTCCCGACGCATCCCCGCCGCCCGCGCACCTGTCGGTTCAATCCCGCCGTTCTGTGCCACGCTTGTCAGCGCGTTGCCCCAATCCGGCCGAGCCCGCGCGCTCCGTCAGCGAGACGATGATTCTGTCGAGGCGGCGGAGCAGATCGTCGTAGGTGACGATGTCCATCATATTCACATATTTCCGCTTGATCACCTCCAGGTCGAACGATTGGTTCTCGGTGAGCCCGCCAGTGCCGTCCGTTCGGCGATGGCGGCCGAGCAGAAGCAGCGCCTTGGGATTGGTCACCCGGATCTGGAGGCCGGCGGGAAGTGCTGACCCGTATCGCTTCGACAGTTCGCGCTCCCCCTCAACGCCCCATTTGGAGAGGTGGAACAGGTATTTCTCGGCCTGCATGATGGTGCCTGACAGCTCCTTGGTCGGAACGCTGTTGCCACGATAAATTGCTCTGCTCAGCAGAATGTCGTCAAAAGGCTTCTTGATCTCGATGACGTCGATGTTGCCGTTGGCGTCGACCACGCAAAGGTCGACGTATCGGTTCTTTCGCTTGTCCGGCCTCGAATAGAAGTCGGCGATCCGAACATTCTCCAACACCGCCACATATTTCGGGAACAGCAGTAGGATGACGCCGACGACCATCTTCTGCCACTCCTTCTCGGAGTAGCTTGCCGCCCTGGCGAGCCAGGAGGAGAGGGTCTCGCGCAGATAGACGAACTTGTCGATCTCGGCACGAAGCAGCTCATCCCGTCGCAAGGCCCGGCCGCGCGCACCGGCGTTCCGGCGATTCAGGTAGCTTTCGTAGTGATCGCGCGCGCTGGTCGCGCCGTCGAAGAATTCGCCGAGGATGGTCTCCACGCGCGCCGCGGCATAGCGGTCGACCTCGATGCTGTTCGGGAACCTCTCGAGCAGCTCGCCGAAGGCCTCGACGGCGATGCTGTCGACCCGGTCGCCGCCAACGACGATTTCGCTGCCGGGCTTCAGCTTTGCAATGCGCCGAAAGATGCTGATATTGCGCTCGGCGACAAAGACCTTCCGGTCCAGCGCGATCCCCTCCGCGACGATCAGCACATCGTTGTCGATCCCCAGGATCCGCCCGGGAATGCGGTGATATCCGTTTTTTGTGGTCGCGAACCGAAACCGATAGAGCGGTCGATCGTCCTCGTCCGCCTCGTCGTCGTGCGCGGCACCGTGCGCCGTCTCCGCCACGAGGTCGGAAGTGCGGAAGAAGAAGACCCGGCTCAGCGTCACCTTGCCCGCCGCCTTGAGTTCCCGCGTCACCCAGGCATTGCCACCGAAGTGCGGTTCGTATTCGAGCGTCACGCCCTTGCTGCCGACCTCAAACGAAATCATCACACGTGCTCCTGCACTGGCTGCCACCATCCTCTTCACCCGGCGCCACGACTAATGGCGACAAACCGGTCTCGCACTATGTCGGTCCGCCCTGCCGGGCCGCGGACATTTCCCTCAAGGAAATATTCGAAGTCGCCGTTCTGAAGCAGGACTGTGAACTGTTCGGCGATGAACCGGTGGACTTCGGCCTCTGCAGCAAGAATCTCGTCCACGATCTCCGGCCGCCCGTCGACGATGAGGAGGATATCTTCCATGTCACGGCTCATGAACAGATCACCTGCGCCGCGCCCGAGATAAGCTTCCAGCTTTGTCGCGACAAATAGCTCCGGGGAAAGCTTTTTGATCCTGAGCGTATCGGTCAATTCATGGGTTACTGCCGTTTCGATCCCAGCTGCGTACCAGTGGTTAGTGAAGCCGAGTATGCCGGCATCGTCCGGCATAAAGTCGACCTTGAGGTCCCGCAGCCGCATCCGGCAGATGACGTTGTCCTCGGGGGACTCAGCGAAACCTCGCTGCCTCAATTCTTCCCGCAACTGCGCCCACTCTCCATAACCGGCAAGATCGACGATGAGGTCGACGTCGTCAGTCGCCCTCACATCCTCAAGGGTCACTTCGTCTGTTATAAAAAGAGCGGTTGTGCACCCGCCGACAAAGACCAGCCGTTCGCGGAAGTCTTCCCCCAAAGCTTCCGCCACCGTCTGCAGCATCAGGAGCAATTGGCCTCGGACCGTCATTTTTTCAGGAACCTCTCCGAAAGCCGCTGTCCCGCCAGGCCCGCTTCGCGCTGATTGCCGAGCCGGATGGCATCAACGAGAGCAAGATATTCGTAGAGCCGTTCATCTTTCTGGACTGCTTCAGGCACACTCTTGAACAAAGGTTCAACCGACTGCCCCATGTCCCGCCCTTGGGCATAGGGCCATATGTGTATGTACTCGCCTCCGCTGACCAATAGCCCCTTCAGCATCGGCGCGGCGAACGCCGTCGGAATACCGCGCGTCATCGCGCCTGCCTTCGCGGGAAACACGAACTTCAGGCCGTGGACGATAAATTCATAGAGATTGCGGCGGTGAGGATTGGCCCGTCCCGTATCCCGGTCTTTAATGGCCAACCCCGATGAGAGACTGCGCTTTAAGGAGGCGTTGATCTCCGTCTTGCTGATACCTGTTAGGGATTCCAGCCCGCGAACAGAGAAGGGGTCCTCGCCCGCAAAGCCCCTACGCTGTTCCCCATGGCCCGCGAACTCTCCTTGCTCCTGCAAGCTCACGAGCTTCAGAAGCACCACGATATCCTGACTTTTCATTCCAATCATTGCAGCTTGTCCTCTGTCCTAGGACCAAGGACATTCCATCATTCGATGTCTCTCCTGTCAATGAGAACGCCAGGAGGGCGCCGCGGAAAGTCCAAAATACGTCGTTTTGAGCCGCCGGTAGGTGGTTCGCCGGCAGCATGATGATTGGCTCAGGGCGCTCACCCTAGCTAAAGAGCATTCAAACCTCATCGTACGACTGGCGAGCGCCGCCGGCAGCATTGAAGCGGTCAATATCGTCGGCAGAAGAGCGTCCGAAAAGGGCTGTCGGTTGCTTCATGGTGGGAACGAAAAAGCGAGAGAAGCAGAACTTTCGTGTGCGATCTTTGCACCAGGCCCGTAACTGGCTGATTTTCCTTAAGTATCTGTCCAATCCAGTCGCGCGGGCGCGTCAGATTTCTGCGCGGTGCGGACATCGGTTTGGCGTTCCGGTCAAACTCGTTCAATCAGAACGAGGTCTTGATGCCGACCATCACCGTCGCCGCGGCAAAATCGCCGCCGATCCAGTCGTCTTCGCCGCCAGTCTCTGCGCCGGTCGCAATGTCATAGGTGTTGTAGTCGCCGCGAGCGGTGAACACCTTTTCGTAGGAACCGGAGACGAAGAAGCTGGTCCGCTCGTTGTACTGGTAGCCGACGCTGCCGCCGACCATCAGAACCGGCGCCAATTCGAAATCATCCTCGAAGCGCAGGTCACGCATCCAGTGATGATCGGTATCGCCGGCCGAGAAGGTCGTGCCGCCCTTCAGCGCAAAGCCGAAGTTCCAGCGATCCTGGACATAGGTCGCATGGATGCCGGCGAAGGCGACCGGCAATTTCTGCTGGTAGCTGATGGCCTTTGCGTCTCCTGGGAAGTCGCCAACCGAATCCCGGAAGCCGGCAACGCTGTAGACATAGGAGCCGCCATAGGCAGTCCACTTGACCGAGGTGTACTTGAAACCACCGTTGACGTTGATCAGCAGCTGGTCGCTGAACTGGAAATCGTGGCCGAGCGCGACGGTTGCCGAATAGAAGTAATCAAGATCGGTGTCGGAATGGCGCGAACGGTTGCTCCAGTCGTTCCAGCCATCATTGGTCGAGAATGACGGGTTCCAGTCATAGTCTTCCATGTAGCTGTCGCCGCTGAAGGCGATCTGGCCGGAAAGCTTGGCGGTCCAGCCGGCCTCGCTGCGCGCCGTCATCTCGGCTGAAATGACCGCAGAGGTGTTTTCCCAGATAAGGTGGCTCAGCTTCGAGCCGCTGCCGGGAGCCTGATAGACCAGCTCGTTGGCCTGGATGTCGATGACGCCGACGCCGCCAACGAAAGAGAAATTGGGATTGTAGGGCGCCGGTTCGCTCGCCACAGCGTCGCTGGCCATCGCCGGCCAGGCAGCGAGCAACGCTGCCGCTCCACCAAAGACTTTCGCGTGCAATTTCATAGGACTACCCCCATAGGAATCATCCGCCATTCGGCTATACGCAGCGTAACCGGGTGCAAGTCAGGTGCGGTCGTCTATGCAGCGCCCCGGTAGGTTGGCAAAATTGCCGCCCTCGGCTCTGTTCCTCAACACTCAAGGAAACGCCGCTAGGGTGACCCGATTGACGGCGGTTTGCCGATGCGTTCCGGGCGGCCGGCGTGACGGGAACCGTGCATTATCTGAGGCACACATTTGCGATGACGATGCTGGTACGATTGCAGCGTCAGGCAGCGACCACGCCGGACCTCAACCCGCTGAGGTCGTGCAGGTTGCTTTGAGCAGCCCATAGCAAACTCTCTAGTCTAGATAATCCGACAGAGCCGAGGGCCGAGTTCCTCGAACCCGTTGCGCAGATAGAAATCGAGCGTGCGCTTCCATTTTGGTTGCCTGGGCGCTGCAAGCTCAAGTCGCTTCCAACCACGCGCACGGCCTTCCCGCGAGGCGACCTCAAGCAGATGAGGGGCAATCCCTTTGGAGCGCTTTTCGGGTCGAACATACAGCTCCGAAATATAGCCGAACTTGCCTCCTGCATAGATCGCCGTGCATTCATTCAGCACCATGATGCCGACCGGCTCGTCATCTGCACTTGCGATCACCGCGACCACGCCAGCGTCGGCAAGCATTATCTCCGCGCTTTGTCTGACGTCGTCGGGCGCGGGCGCTTTCCCGCCAGTGAGTTCATCGAGTAGCGCGTGAATAAAACGGACGACCGTCCCTGCGTCCGTTGCGTTGGCGCGGCGCGTAGATATGGAAGGCATATTTTCTCCTGCTAGTGCTCAAATCCCGATTCATGCTGCTATCCGCGCAGATCCGACTCACTCTTTTAAGTAACTCGGACGAGTGAAC
>NZ_NWQG01000092.1:0-707 GCF_002529485.1 Mesorhizobium sanjuanii | reverse complement strand
GGGTGGGGTCGCCGAGGTGACCCTCGGCGTTTCTGAATTTCAAAACGACGCGATGGCGTTGCTGTGGTCTTCCCGAGGCGCATAGTCAGAATGGGCGTTGGCGCACTTCACGCAGGACCCCACCCGGCCGCTTTCGCGGCCACCCTCCCCTCAAGGGGGAGGGAAACGTCAGGCTGCCTGCGCCATCCGCTCCGAGCTCATCCGGTAGGAGATCGCCTCGGCCAGATGAATCCGCCCGACCGTCTCGCTGGCGTCGAGATCGGCCAGCGTTCTCGCGACCTTCAGCACGCGGTGATAGGCCCGCGCGGAAAAGCCGAGCTTTTCGCTGGCGTCCTTGAGCAGCGACAGGCCCGCTGCATCCGGCATGGCGATCTCCTCGATGACCGAAGGCGAGCAATGCGCGTTGGTGGTGGCCGAGGTAACGCCAAGCCGTTCGAAACGCTCGCGCTGGAGGGTGCGGGCGCGCGCCACCCGCAACGCCACATCGGCGCTTTTCTCCGCCCGGTCGGGCCGGATCAGATCGCCGGCCGAGACCGCCGGCACTTCGATGCGCAAATCGATGCGGTCGAGCAGCGGGCCGGAGATGCGCGCCTGGTAGTCGGTGCGGCAGCGGTCCCCGCGCAGGCAGCGATAGCCGGGCTCGCCGGCCATGCCGCAGCGGCACGGATTCATCGCTGCGACCAGCTGGATGCGCGCCGGATAGGTGA